>JBKOXV010000207.1:0-2525 GCA_046725105.1 bacterium
ATCCCATAGAGCGCCGGCGGCCGGGCACGCAGGGCCGGCCTCACAGGCGCGCCCGCAGATGTTCGACCAGCGACGCGACCGGCACCCGATCCTGCGTCATCGAGTCGCGGTCGCGGACCGTGATCGCCCGATCCTCGAGCGTGTCGAAGTCGACCGTCACGCAGAACGGCGTCCCGACCTCGTCCTGACGCCGGTACCGCCGTCCGATCGATCCCGCGTCGTCGTAGTCACACATCCAGTGCGGCTTCACCAGGTCGAAGACGGCTTTCGCCGTCGGCACCAACCGGTCGTTCCGCGACAGCGGGAGGACGGCGACCTTCGTCGGCGCCAGGTCCTTGTGCAGCGCCAGGAACGTCCGCTTCTCCGTCCCGCCCTTGGCGGTCGGCGCCTCCTCGACCCGGTACGCGTCGATCAGGAACGCGAGCACGGCCCGGTCCACCCCTGCCGCCGGCTCGATCACGTACGGGTGATAACGCTCCTCCGTCTCCGGGTCGAAATACGTCATGTCCTTCCCCGACGCGCGCTCGTGCGCCTTGAGGTCGTAATCCGTGCGGTTCGCGATCCCCTCGAGCTCACCCCAGTCCGTCCAGGGGAACCGGTACTCGATGTCGACGGTTCGCTTGGAGTAATGCGACAGCTCGTCGGGCTCGTGCTCGCGGATCCGGAGGTTCTCCTCACGGATCCCGAGGTCGGCGAACCAACTCATCCGCTCGGCGATCCAGTACTCGTGCCACTCCTCGTCGGTCCCCGGCTTGACGAAGAACTCCATCTCCATCTGCTCGAACTCGCGCATCCGGAAGATGAAGTTCCCCGGCGTGATCTCGTTGCGGAACGCCTTGCCGATCTGCGCGATCCCGAACGGAACCTTCTTGCGGCTCGCCTGCTGCACGGTCCCGAAGTCGACGAACATCCCCTGCGCGGTCTCCGGCCTGAGGTACACCGCGTTCTCGTCGTCGGGCACCGGCCCCATGTGCGTCCGGAACATCAGGTTGAACTGCCGAGCTTCGGTGAACGTGTGGTTGCCGCAGTTCGGGCAGGTCTTGGGATCGCCGGGGAGATCGTCCTCGCGGAACCGCTGATGGCAGTTGAGGCATTCGATCAGCGGGTCGTGGAAGACCTCCAGGTGCCCGCTCGCCTCCCACACCTTGGGCGACATGATCACGGCCGCGTCGAGCCCGACCACGTCGTCGCGCAGCTGGACGGTCGACCGCCACCACGCCTCCCGGACGTTCCGCTTCAGCTCGACACCGAGGGGTCCGTAATCCCACGAAGACCGGAGACCCCCATAGATCTCCGAAGACTGGAAGGCGATCCCCCGCCGCTTCGCGAGGGACGTGATCTCGTCCATCAGGTCGGGCATGGCCCGGACTCCTTTCCCGGCCGTTGGGAGCGGCCGCTGGCGTGGAAGCCGATGGTACCCGCGTCGTGTTGCGTTCCCGTGTCCCTGCGAACCCCGTACGTCGACCTGGCGCGTTTGACACGGGACCGAGAGCCGGTACCCTCGTGCGCGAGCTCAGCGGGTCATCCGGTGAGCTTTCGTGTTGGAAGGAGAGAGAAGGGAGGCACTCAAGGGAAACAAGGTGACCACCTCAGCACAGGAGAAAGGACGTATCTCATGCCCGAGAGCATGTCCCCACCCCTGGCGGCAACACCTTGCGGCCCACCGGCCGCCTCGTCAGGATCCATCCCCCCGAGGAGTCCTGAGACTCCTCTCCAGAGGTCCTCGAAACCCCTCATCCGACATCTTCCTCGCGCCGCTTGGCGCGCGGCGTTCCCCTAGAGCGTCGTTCCAAGACCTAAGGTCCTTCAACGCGCGCGACGGCGCGAGAGTCGCCGATCACTCCATCGATCCCGATCTGCGGTCA
Source organism: bacterium (assembly GCA_046725105.1). Taxonomy (GTDB): domain Bacteria; phylum Actinomycetota; class Acidimicrobiia; order Acidimicrobiales; family Ilumatobacteraceae; genus DASXAI01. Next base: position 1,866 of record JBKOXV010000207.1, read on the forward strand.
AGTTCTTCACGTGCGAGGACCGATGACGTCGACAAGCGCAACGAGGGGGTTGGAACATGTCTGACACTTACAGGCTTGGCGTGCCGTACGAGCGCCCGCGCCATATGGGCCTCAAGGTTCTCACGATCCTCTGCACGTTGGTGCCCGTCCCGATGCTTGCTCGCGCCCACGCTGCGACGAGCTGTACGGGTGTGCAGCTCCGGCCCACGGCGGACCTGCAGAGCGCGATCGACGAGAACGGCGCGAATACGACGTTCTGTTTGTCCGATGGCAGCTACTCGACCACCGCTGTCATCAAACCCAAAGACGGCGATCGTTTCATCGGCGTCTACACGGATGGCACGCAGCCGAACATCGCCAATACCGCGACCGGCGGCGTGTTCTCGGGCGGGAGGGACCTGGTGATCCAGGGCCTGGGGATCGGACCGAGCGATAACACCGGGATCAACCCCGGCAACGGTTCGACGATCATCGGCAACCACATCCACGACAACCAGATGTGCGGCATCGAGACCGCCGCGAATCACCTGAAGATCGACGGGAACGAGATCGACCACAATGGTGTACTCATCAATCGGGGCAACGCGTGCGGGATCAAGCTGCACGGCTACAAGGGGGCGGATTCTGGCGCGTACAGCACCGTCACAGGCAACATCGTCC
>JBKOXV010000169.1:0-3227 GCA_046725105.1 bacterium
GTCGATCAATGAAGCCATCCCTTCGCCCCCGTGTGGTCGTTCTGCAGCATCGAGCCGTGCATGCAGGAAACGGGCGCGACAAGTCCTGCCGCCGCCGTGTCACATCCGGAGTCAGCAATCCGCTTGTGGCACCGCCGGATCGGCTTCCCGCTCGGCGCTGGATGCTTCCGTCCCGTCCCCATTCTCAGTGCCGAACGTCCACGGTCCGGGAGGCGTCGGGAAGACCACCCTGCGTCTCCGGCGTCGGCGAAGGGAGGTGGGGCCAGGCAATGGCCTGATCGTCACTCAAAAGTGAGCACGATGCTGCCGACCTTGTGGCCGGTGTCGACCCGGCGGTGCGCCTCGGCGATCTGCGCGAACGGCAAGACCGAGTCGATGACCGGCTTCAACACGCTCTGCTCGGCCAGAGAGACGAGGGTTCGGAGATGGTCGGCGCTGGGTCTGGCCGTGCCGCTGACAACGGCCTTCTGCCACGATGCGGCAACCGTCGGCCAGAGGTCGCCGTAGACCATCAGGACACGGCCGCCCGGTGCCAACGAGCCCTTGACACGCGCATAGCTGGCGTTGCCCTGGTTGTCCACGATCACGTCGTAGCGCAGGCCGTTGCGGGTGAAGTCGTCGGCCGTGTAGTCGATGACGCGGTCGGCTCCCAGGCTGCGGACCTGCTCCGCGTTCGCGCCGCTGCACACGCCCGTCACCTCGGCCCCCCTGTGCTTGGCGAGCTGCACGGCCATCGTGCCGACCGCACCGGAGGCCCCGTTGATCAAGACGTTCTCACCGGCGGCGAGCTGGCCCCGGTCGAAGAAGTGGAGGGCCGTCGCGCCGCCGAAGCACAGTGCGACCGCCTCCTGCTCAGTCAGGGTGTCCGGGATCGTGGCGACCGCGCCCAGCTCGGACACGGTGACGTACTCGGCGTGGCAGCCCAAATCCAGGTCGCGGGACGCGACGACCCTGTCGCCCCGCTGGAAACGGGTGACCCCCGCCCCCACCGCCTCGACCTGGCCGGCCACTTCGAAGCCGAAGATGGGCTGCTTGGGCTTGGTGAGGCCGAACCTCAGCCGCACCGCCAGGCCCAAGCCGCGGGGGACACGCAGCGCCCGCACCCGGGCATCGCCAGAGTTGACCGTCGTCGCCGAAGCCTTGATCAGCACCTCGCGGCCCACTGGCGCCGGCGTAGGCACCTCCCGGATCTGGACAACCTCCGGTGGCCCGTATCGTTCGCAAACCGCAGCCTTCATTAGTCCCCCAACCAACGCTGCCGGTCCTCGCGAGCGACGATACTTCCGCGACGACGATGTGATCGGCCGGTGATGGCCGTACCGCCCTCGGCCTGGGTCGTACAACCGACCAACGTGAGTGCGAGGTTCGGGGGAACCCTTCCTCGTCCCTATCCACGCTGACGCTGGAAGTGGGGTCCCGGCGATCCGCGTGGCGTGCGGCCGCGATCGCCAAGGCGTTCATCGGGGCGACCCGTGAGCGCAGCGATGCCAGGTCGAGCCCGACGTCGGGCTCGCTGAGCCAAGGGAGCAGCGCCTGTCAACTGGTGGTTGCAGGAAGCAGCTGCTGGACCAGCACTTTCTTCAACCATTGTTCATAACGCGCCCGACTCCATCCTCGGTCAGTGACGAAGAGTCGGTGGACCTCAGGTGACATGAAGACGTGGATGATGTCGGCGGCGTCACGCTCTCGCAGGTCGCCGCGCAAGGCACCCGCTCGAGCGAGGGCTCGGGCGATCTGTCCCTGACCTTGTTGCCGTTGCTGCGTGTACTGGCCGAGCAGGTCGGCGGCCTCCGGCTCCGAGCAGGCGGCGCTGGCCAGGATCTGATAGATCTGCCCGCTCCGCTCGTTGATCGCGACGTTGATGCGGGCGAAGCCTGCCAGGAGCTTCTCGGGATCTGGCTCTGCGAACAGCGCCGCGACCTCCGGGCGATCCAGCAATGGGAGTGCCTGGTCGTCACCGGCGATCGACACGTCGAGGAGCGCCTTCAAGATCCCGAGCTTGGACGAGAACAGCCGGTACACGGTGGCCGGCGGGACGTCCGAGCGGTCGCTGACGGCTTCGATCGTCGTTGCCCCGTAGCCGCGGTCAACGAATAGGGTCCGAGCCGCCTCGACGACCGCCCGTCGGGCCAGCCGTGTCCGAGCCTGACCACCACCGTTGTCCACGCGAACGCGGCGCCCCTTGACGGTCCGACTCACACGGTCGATACTACTACTCTCGAATTGAGAGTGATACTACCAATTTGGAAACAAGGACCGCGGAGGCGGCCCGGCGTAACGGATGGAGACACGATGAGCATGGCCACGAGGACGGATACGCAGTCGCCGGCGCTGCCCGTTGCCGACAGCCACGATTTGATTCGCGTGCTCGGCGCGCGCGTGAACAACCTGAAGGACGTCAGCGTCGAGCTCCCGAAGCGCCGGCTGACGGTGTTCACCGGTGTCTCCGGCTCGGGCAAGAGCTCGCTGGTGTTCGGCACGATCGCCGCGGAGTCGCAGCGGATGATCAACGAGACCTACAGCGCGTTCGTGCAGGGCTTCATGCCGACGCTGGCGCGGCCGGATGTCGACCTGTTGCAGGGGCTGACCACGGCGATCATCGTCGACCAGGAGCGGATGGGTGCCAACCCCCGCTCCACCGTCGGCACCGCCACCGACGCCAACGCGATGCTGCGCATCCTGTTCAGCAGGCTCGGGAAGCCGCACATCGGCTCGCCCAACGCCTACTCGTTCAACGTGCCCTCGGTGAAGGCCAGCGGTGCGATCACCATCGAGCGCGGCGCCGGCAAGACGAAGACCGAGAAGGCGACCTTCACCCGACTTGGCGGCATGTGTCCGCGCTGCGAGGGGATGGGCAACGTGACCGACTTCGACCTGTCTGCGCTGTACGACGACAGCTTGTCGCTCAACGAGGGCGCCCTGACGATCCCCGGCTACAGCATGGACGGATGGTACGGCCGCATCTTCCGCGGCTGCGGCTTCTTCGACCCGGACAAGCCGATCCGCGAGTACACCAAGAAGGAACTGCGCGACCTGCTCCACAAGGAGCCGACCAAGATCAAGGTCGACGGGATCAACCTGACGTACGAGGGGTTGATCCCGAAGATCCAGAAGTCGTTCCTGTCCAAGGACGTCGACGCGCTGCAGCCGCACGTCCGCGCCTTCGTGGAGCGGGCGGTGACGTTCACGACCTGTCCCGAGTGCGACGGCACCCGACTCAGCAAGGA
>JBKOXV010000314.1:0-6131 GCA_046725105.1 bacterium
GTGCCGTCGGACGCCACCAGCTGGGCATCGAAGGATCCAGACGCGAGATCCATCCCGACCCTGATGAGTCCCGAGCCGCGAGAGGCGTCCGCGACCCATGCACGAGATCGGGAATCGGTCAGCTTCACGCTCGCGTCGAGCCGGGGCGGAGGCGGAAGTCCGACGACACCGCCGGCAGTGACGGTGGCGAACGGCGCAGTCACGATGAGGCCGTAGTCCTCACCCTCGACTGCGCCGGACAGGATGGCCGTCGTCGTCGTGCACCTCGCGGGTCCATCCGGCACGAGCGTGCCTTCGACGGCGCCGTTCGCGACGAAAAAATTGCCTTCCGCCGTCGGCAGAGGGGTCGTCGCCGGATGCTCATCCGTCTGCGAATCCGATCCACCGCACGCGACGAGAGTGAGCGCGACTGTCGCGATCGCCGCTACCCAGGCGCGCGACGTCGCCGTCTTACGGCTTCTCCGCCACGACGAGCAACATGGCGGTCAGCCTCGCGCAGTTCAGCTGAGCAGAGAACTCTCAACCTGTGACGAGAATTGGCGGGACTATCCCCCGTGCGACGTGGCTTCAGCCCGCGGGAGCACCCCGGCCGAGGAGCGCCAGGAGAAAGCGAGCTCCTTCTGGTCATTGGCAGCTCAGGCCGGCCGCTTGAGCCCATTACTGCCAGAGGTTCTGTAGCCACCCGAAGATGTCCGTGTAGTAACGGGACGGGCCCATGCCCTCGCAGTGGCCGCCGCCGCCGTCCGCATCCCGGTACATCACGAACTGCTTGTTGTCGACGGTCAGCTTGTCGTAGAACTCCTTCGTCGTCGCCTGGGCGAAGTCGCCTTCGCCGTAGGAGACGAAGGTTGGGCAGTTGATCGCGCCGACGTCGACGACGTACTTCCGCATCTCCTGCGCGTATTCGAGCGGCGTGGACAGACCGTGCGCGTGGGCGCGGGACAGCCAGTACTCCTGGCCCGCAACACCGGGGAACGCCTTCCAGATCGCGTCGTTGAAGGCCGGGTCGCCCTTGTCGAGAAGGGCAACGAGCTGCGCGGGCATGGACGCACGAAAGACGCCGCCCATGTCGAACTGCGCGGGGTCGGCGGTGAGCGCCCCGATGCGCTCATCCTTCGACGCCGCCCGCGGCGCCAGATAGCCGCCGAAGCTCCGCCCGATGATGGCGAGCCGTTCTGCGTCGAGGTCGTCCCGCGACGCGACGAAGTCGATCACCGGCCCGACGACGGTCTCGAACTCGGGACGGAACGGGATCTTGCGTTCGTAGAGCATCTCCGCCTGGCCGGGGCCGGAGAACGTGACAACCGTGAAGCCGCGCGCCGCCGCCTCGGCGGCACCGAGCGAGTAGAACTCCTCAACGGGCGAGTCGTAGCCGGCAGGTTGCAAGACGGTCGGTCCCGCTGCACCCGTGCGCGGCCGCACGATGTAGCCCTCGAGATGGATGCCCTCGAACGGGATCTGCACCCGCTCGGTCGGATACGGCAGCAGCGGCGCTGCGGCACGGAAGATGTCACGGCACCGCCGCCACGCGTCCTGCAACGGTGCGCCGTCGATGTCGCGACGGCAGAAGAAGTACGCCGACCGGTAGTACTCGCAGGCTCGGAGGTATGCCTGGCGCGCGCTCTCGTGGTGACCATTCGCCTCCTTCTCGGCGAGCTTCTGGTTCGACTCGCCGGCGGCGAACCACTCGCGGTACCAGCTGTCGTAATCGCCCGCTGTGATGCGGGCGGCGATGGCGAAGACCTCACCGAGGTCGGCGCAGCCGTACGACACCTTGGCCGCGGTTCGCTGCACCTGAAAGTCGAAGGTCGGGTCGTCGAAGTAGAGCTTCATGAACGTCTCCTGCCGAGTGCGCTCATGCGGACCGAAGCGACGCGCGTGAGCACAGGAAGCACTACCACGCCCGTCGCCGCCACGGCTTCTCCACCGAGACGGCCGACGGGGCGAAGATGAATCGGTGGCGGCTCACCAACCAGCAAGGATGGGTCGGGACCCGCAGGACTTGCAGGATTCGTCGAGCTGCAACCCACCGAAGTCGAACGGACGCCCCCGCAACCCGTGATGTAGCGCCGAGACGTGCCCGGGGGCGCCCTGTGCCCGGCGTGTTTCGCGTCAAGGGGATGTCATGTGTAGCGGTGCGTGACCTGACCTTCGGTGATGTTCCCGGTGCGGTGAACACGGATCTCGCCGCGCGAGCCGCGGTAGGTGCCGGTGCCACCTGTCGTGGCGAGGTCGAAATCGGGGCTCGGCGACGTGAGTGCGGTCGCGTCGACGATGCCTTGGTGGACGAGTTGCCCGTCGGGATAGACGCCGATGAATTGGCACTGGTACGCAGTTGGCGAGACGAGAACGCAAGAACCACCGAACTCGCCCCGTTGATTCTTGGCGCTGAGATCACCCGAGTACACGAGCTCGGTAACAGGGTTGCCGGCGGGAGCACCAAGATCGATCGATTGCAGGCTCGTGATGTGGAACGTTTCGCGAGTGACCCGCGCCGGCCTCGGCTTCGAGGACGCTGCCGCCATCGGAACGTATGCGAGCCCGCCAATGAGGGTCGCGGCTGCGGCAACCACACAGAACTTCTTCATCGGGCGTGTCCTTTCTCTCGTTCGGGTGCAGCTCACCGGGTCAAAGTTCCGGTGACGTTGCTGGTGAAAATGTTGGTCGTCGGATTCAACGAGCCGTCGAAGGTGAAGCTGCACTTCTCCTTCTTGTGGACGCCCGTCCCGCCGTCGCACTTGCCGCTCCCCGTGTAAGGAATCGTGCCGTCGGCGCCCGACGCTCCGAGGGTGAACGTCTCGGTGAACTTCGCTGCTCCGCTGGCCCAATACTGGGTACCGCTACCGGTGGCCTCGTTGCCGTTAAGCATGATCCTGACCACGCCCGCACCGTCTCCCTCGACGGAGTTCTTGTCGGACCAGACGGACACCAAGGTGGACCCGTTCTGGCTGATCTGCGCCCCCGTAATGGTTTCGGTGAACGAGACTGCCCTTGACTTGTCCTTCGCACCTGCGACGCTTGCGGTCATGGCGAGCGTCGCCGCGGCTACGGCTCCGATTGCCATGGCGCGGACGGCCCGGCGCTTTGTGTGCAACATGACGCCTCCTCTGAGATGAACTGACGCACCGAGCGTGCGGGAGCGGCGTGTCGATTCGGTCTCGTGCGCGTCTCGCCCGGCTCTCGTCCCCCATGCCGCGGGGAGTCGTAGGCTGTCGGAAGCGCGGCCCGGAGACGGCATGCACGCCGTCTCGCACGGCAGGCGGGAAAGCAGGACCGGTGAGGTTCTTGGTCCTGGGTCCGCTGGAGATTCTCGACGGCGAACGCCAGGTACAGCTCAGCAGTTCCAAGCAGCGTTTGTTGCTGGCCGTGTTGCTCGTGCACGCGAACGCGGTCGTCTCAGTGGACCGGCTGGCCGACATCCTCTGGGGCGATGCGCCACCCGCGGATGCGGCGGCGACGCTGCGGAACTATGTGTCGCGCCTGCGCGCGGTGCTGGAGCCGGGCCGGGCGGCCGGCAGCGCGGAACGCACGATGATGGCCCGGCCGCCGGGATATCTGCTCCGTGTCGATGCGGACGAGCTGGACACGAGCTGTTTCGAGCGGCTCGTCGCCGAAGGGCGTGTAGCCCTTCGCGAAGGCGATCTCGTGGGCGCGGTGGAGCGGTTGGGCCAGGCGCTGGGGTTGTGGCGAGGTGCAGCGCTGGCGGAGTTCGCCGACGAGCCGTTCGCCCAGGCGGAGGCGGCTCGCCTCGACGAGCTGCGCCTCAGCGCGTTCGAAGACCGGATCGAAGCCGAGTTGGCGCAAGGGCGTCACGGCGACGTGATCGCTGACCTCGAAGTCGCCGCCCGGGACAATCCGTCGCGCGAGCGGCTCTGGGCACGGTGGATGTTGGCGTTGTACCGCTGTGGCCGGCAGGCCGAGGCGCTCGGCGCCTACCGGGAGCTGCGCACTCACCTGGGTGAGGAGTTGGGAATCACGCCGAGCCCGGAGCTGGTCGCGCTGGAAGAAGCGATCGTGCTGCAAAAGCCCGAACTCGACTGGGTTCCGCCTCCTCCGCAGCCGGTGGCGGCCGAGACGCTCACGCGAGGCGACACGAGGCACGGAGGCGCGCCCGGCACTACCTCGACGCTCGTCATGCCCAAGACGCACTACGCCAAGGCCAGCGACGGCGTACACATCGCCTATCAGGTCATCGGCGACGGACCGTTCGACCTGGTGGAGGTAGGCGGCTTCGTCTCGCACTTGGAGTTCGCGTGGGAAGGGGTGGAGTACGCCCACTACCTCCGGCGACTCGCCAGCTTCGCCCGCGTGATCACCTTCGACAAACGAGGGACGGGGATGTCCGACCCCGTCCCCGTGCATGCGCTCCCCTCCCTGGAACAGCGCATGGACGACTTCCGAGCGGTGCTCGACGCCGTGGGGTCAGAACGCGCCGCCGTTTTCGGAGAGTCGGACGGGGGCCAGATGGCGTCGCTGTTCGCTGCCACCTATCCCGAGCGCACCCGGGCTCTCGTCACGTACGGGGCGTACGCCCGGCTCCGGAGCGCCCCCGATTTCCCGCTGGGCCAGTCCGACGAATTCCTCGAAGCGTTCGCGAACGGTATGGAGGCCACCTGGGGCGAGGTCGAGGAGGGATCGGTGTGGGCCCTCAACGCGACGCGCGACCCGCGATTCAGGGACTGGCTCGGTCGTTGGGTTCGGAACTGCTCAAGCCCGGGAGCAGCAGCCACGCTGCTGCGGATGAGCTACGACATCGACGTTCGCGAGGTGCTGCCGGCCATTCGGGTCCCCACCCTCGTGCTGCACCGCGTAGGCGATCCCCTGATCCCGGTAGAGCAAGGCCGGTACTTCGCCGCGCACATCCCGGGGGCCAAGTACGTCGAGCTTCCCGGCGAAGACCGTCTCATCTTCGCCGGGAATGTGGACCGCCTCGTCGACGAGATCGAGGAGTTCCTCACCGGGCAACGACCCGCGGCTAGTCCCGATCGGATCTTGGCCACGGTCTTGTATACCGACATCGTCGACTCCACGCGACGGGCATCCGAGCTCGGTGACCAGCGCTGGCGTGAGCTCCTCGACCGCCACGACGAGCTCATGCGGCGCGAGTTCGAGCGATTCCGCGGCGAGGAGATAACCGCAACCGGCGATGGATTCCTCGTCGCGTTCGATGGTCCCGCTCGGGCGGTGCACTGCGCCCTGGCCGCGGCGAACGTGGCGCGCAGCCTCGGTCTCGAACTGCGAATCGGCGTACACACCGGCGAATGCGAACAGCGCGGCGACAATCTCAGCGGGATAGCAGTGCACACCGCGGCGCGCATTGCTGAGTTCGCGCAACCGGGCGAAGTGCTCGTCTCGCGCACCGTCACCGATCTCGTAGCCGGTTCCGGTCTCGAATTCACCGACGACGGCGAACACGAGCTCAAAGGCGTCCCGGGACGGTGGCCCCTCTTCGCTGCCCAGGCGACGTAGACACCTGCTGTCGAGGGTTCTCCGCCGCGATCCACATGGCGAAGATCTGGGAGCCGCCGCCGTGGGCGTGGCCGAGGGAGTCCCACATGGTGAAGAACCAACTGCGCAAGAGACGCGAGCGAGTTGGCACGGCGTGCAAATGCGGCCGAGAATTGACGTTGCAGTACGGAAAGCGCGCGCATGCGCGCGGAGCGCGGTACCGTAAGTCACCACCACGGGTTTCGGGGAGCGCCCGTATGGTTATCCTTTCCAGGGGCGTTCGGGAACGTCGGGTTGCGCAATCGTCTGGCAACCTGAAATTCGAACTCACAACGGAGCCGTCTTGTGAGTATCGGAAGTCAGCCGAACCCGGGACGGGTTCAGCTCTGCGTCCTCGGGCGCTTCGAGCTCTCGGTCATGAACCGGCCGGTCGCAATTCCACGACCCTCACAGCGCGTTCTGGCGCTGCTCGGCGTGGAGGACCAGCTGGTGCCGAGATCTTTCGCTGCCGGCACCCTCTGGCCCGATGCCAACGAGGCCGCCGCTCGCTCCAACCTTCGTTCCGCGCTGTGGAGACTCGGCTGGCATCGCCGCTTCGTCCTCCAGATTGAACCTGACGCCGTCCGCCTCAAGCGCGATGTGGCGGTCGACCTCAGCGAGCGTCGGAGCCTGGCCCGCCTCCT
>JBKOXV010000062.1:0-8815 GCA_046725105.1 bacterium
AATGAACGTTCCGCGGAACGTCGTGCCGGCGACTTTTCAGACGCCTAGCCCGCGAGGGCGTGGCGTATGAACTTGCGCGTTCGCTCGCGGTCCTCGCGGCTGGACAAGTCGCAGAGGTACAGATCGGTGACGCCGGCCGCCTCGTAGTGGCCGAGGCCCTCGCGAACCTCGTCTTCCGAGCCGATGAGGACGAGCTCTTCGGGCCCTGAGAGACCCTCCAGGTCGAGCATCGAGCGATACGAGGGCATCTGGCCGTAGAACCCCACCTTTCGTACCGCTCTGGCCCGAGCTGATTCCGGGTCGCTGGTGACGTGGATGCCCATGGGCCCCCCGACAATCCGTGGTTGTGGCCGGCCCGCCTCTCGGGCGGCCGCATCGAGCGCGGGCTTGATGTGCGCAGCGATGGTCTTGGGTCCGGTGTTGGCGAGGATGGTGCCAGCCGTGCGCCGGCCGCAGAGCTGGAGCATCTGGGGACCGAGAGCGGCGAGCATCACCGCTGGAGCCGGTGCGTCGGGGAGATCAACCGTGCCGTGGTAGCTGACGGTGCGACCGGACACGTCGGCCGGTCGCCCGTCGAGCAGCGGCAAGAGGATGTCGAGATATTCCGTGATGTGGCCGATCGGCCGGTCGAAGGACATGCCGAACATGCCCTCGATCACCGGCTTGTGCATGACACCGATGCCCAGAACGAGGCGACCGCCGATCAGTTGGTTCGCCGTCAGGGCCTGGGATGCGAGGGTCATCGGATGGCGGAGGTAGGAAGCCACGACGCTCGTGCCGAACTCCATCCCGGGCGCATGGGTGGCGAGATGAGGGATGAGCGTCAGCGCGTCGAAGCGCCAAATCTGGGCAAGCCAGCAGGAATCCAATCCCACGTCGTACGCGAAGGCGGTGTCGGCGACGAGATCGTCCAAGGATCCAGCCCAGGGGTCGAACAGCCATCCATACCGCATCTTGGCCACCTCCCGACTCGTCACCGCGACCCGGCGGACCGTAGCCCCCGAACCATCCCCGTCGTGACCTCACGAGCCGACTACGCCCTCGCGCTGGCGGCCGGCACGACGTTCCGCGGAACGTTTTCAGCCGGCCAGGAAGAGCGCCGGTTCAGTGAGGTTCTCGACAACCGTGCGGAGGAAGCGGCGGCCGCCGGCGCCGTCGACGACCCGGTGATCGTACGAGAGTGAGAGTGGCATCACCGGTGCGATCTCGATCCGACCGTCTCGGGCGATAGGCCGGTCGGCCGCTCGCCCCACCGAGAGGATGCCGACGGTGCCGTATGGCACGATCGGCGTGCCGTGGCCGCCACCGGCGACGGCGCCGATGTTGGACACGGTGAACGTCTGCCCTGACAACTCCGTCGGCGTGAGGGTGCGACTCTTGCCGCGCTCGCCCAGCGAGCGGACCTGCCCGGCGAGATCCAGGAGGGACTTGGCGCCGGCGTCGTGGATGGTGGCGACGACGAGGCCTTCGGGGCCATCGACGGCGATGCCGATGTCGAGACGGGGATGGAGGACGAGGAAGTCGCCGTCCAGCGTGGCGTTGAACTCGGGGAACGCTTCGAGGGCAGGGGCGACGGCCGCCACGAGGAGGGCGTCGATCGGGATGGGGACGTCATGACGGGTCTGGAGAGCGGTTCGGACGGCGAGCAGGCGGGTGGCGTCGACCTCGTCGAACGCGGTGACGTGGGGGATCTCCGACCAGGAGCGGCTGAGGTTGGCAGCGATGGTGCGGCGCAGCTTGCTGAGCGGACGGCGTTCGCCGGGGGCGACGCGGGCCGAGGCCGGCCGCCCCGAAGCCGGCCGCGCCGAAGCAGGCCGCGCCGATGAACGGCCAGCGGCCCGGGCGACGTCGGCCTCGGTGACACGACCGTCTGGCCCGGTGCCCTCGACGGAGGCCAGGTCGACGCCGGCCTCGGCAGCCGCCTTCCGCACACGGGGCAACGCCGTCAAGCGTCCTTGTCGGCTAGCGAACGAGGATGGGGCCGGTCGGGTGAGGTCGACGGCCTCCTCGGAGAGCGTGCCGACGATGGGCGCCGGCGGCGGACCCGGAGCCGCCGCGGCGGCGACCGACGAGCCGGCAGAAGGTGACGCGGCGACAGGTGCCCCGGCGGCGGTCGCCGGGCCGGCGGGCGGCGCCCACACCTCCGCCTCGTCGCCGACGACGACGAGGACCTCACCGACCCGGATCGTCTCGCCCTCTCCGGCGCCGTGATGGATGACGCGCCCGGCGAAGGGGCTCGGGATCTCGACGACGGCCTTGTCGGTCTCGACCTCGACGACCGTCTGGTCGACCGCCACCGTTCCACCCACGGGGACGTGCCACTTCACGATCTCGGCCTCGGCAAGTCCCTCGCCGATGTCAGGGAGCCGGAACTCCTTCACGCCGCCAGGGCCCGCTCGGCGGCGGCGGCGATGCGGGCCGGGCTGGGCAGGTAGTGGTGCTCGCCCCGCTTGAGCGGGAAGACCGTGTCCCAGCCGGTCACCCGGGCCACCGGTGCCAACAGGTCGTAGAGGCAGTGCTCTTGGATCTGGGCGACGATCTCGGCGCCGAACCCGCACGTGCGAGGCGCTTCGTGGATGACGACGGCCCGACCGGTCTTGGCCACCGACGACATGACGGTGTCGGTGTCGAACGGCACCAACGTGCGCACGTCGACCAACTCCACCGACACCCCGCCCGACGTGAGTTGGTCGGCGGCCTCCCGCGCCTCCTTCATCATGGCGCCCCACGCCAAGAGGGTGATGTCCGTTCCGGGCCGCTCGACGGCCGCCACGCCGATCGGTGTCGTGACCACGTCGTCAGGGACCTCCTCCTTGACGGCGCGGTACAGACGGATGGGCTCGAGGAACACCACCGGGTCCGTGTCCTCGATGGCGGCCCGTAGCAGGCCGGAGGCGTCGAGCGGGCGTGACGCGACCACGACCTTCAAGCCGGGCACGTGGGCGTAGAGGGCCTCAGTGGATTCCGAATGGTGCTCGGCGGCGCCGATCCCGCCGCCGTAGGGCAGGCGCAGCACCAATGGCGCGGTGAATCGGTGGCGCGACCGGTTGCGGATGCGGGAGACGTGGTTGACGACTTGGTCGAACGCCGGATACGAGAAGCCCATGAACTGCATCTCGAGCACGGGGCGCATCCCGGCGACGGCCATGCCGAACCCGACGCCGACGATGCCCGACTCGGCCACCGGCGTGTCGATCACTCGCTCGCGTCCGTAACGCTCCTGCAGCCCGTCAGTGATGCGGAACACGCCGCCGGTGCGGCCCACGTCCTCGCCCATCACGATCACGTCGGGCGAGTCCCGCAGCGCGAGGTCGAGTGACTGGTTGAGCGCCTGGGCCAGCGTGAGCGTGGTCACGGCGCCCGACCCTCGGCTCGCTGGGCCACGAGATGTGGCGGCAACGTCGCGAACATGCCGTCGAGCATCTCGTCGAACGTCGGTGCTGGCAGCGCCTCGGCGGCGGCGACAGCGCGCTCGACTTGCTCGGAAACCTCTCGTTCGATCTCGGACTGCCACTCGGCGCTCCACCGGTCGCGGGCGGCGAGGTATCGCTGGAGCCGCTCGATCGGGTCGCGCCGCCGCCACTCCTCCACCGTGTCGCTCGATCGGTAGCGGCCCGGATCGTCGGCCGAGCTGTGCGGGCCCATGCGGTACGTGAGCGCCTCGATCAGGGTGGGCCCGCCCCCGTGCCGGGCTCGCTCGACGGCCTGCTGGGTGGCGGCGTACATGGCGAAGGCGTCGTTCCCGTCGACCAGCACCCCCGGCATGCCGTAGGCGACGGCCTTCTGGGCGATCGTGGCGGATGCCGTCTGCTCCTGGCGCGGCATGGAGATGGCCCAGCCGTTGTTCTCGCAGACGAAGACGCAACCCACTCGGAACGCCCCGGCGAAGTTCATCGCCTCGTGGAAGTCGCCCTCGGACGTAGCGCCGTCGCCGAAATAGGTGATGGCGATCCGCGTCGAGCCCCGCAGCCGTTCCGCCCATGCCAGGCCCACGGCGTGGACCATGTGGCCGCCCACCGTGATCGACGGCGGGAGCACGTTGAGCCCTTTCGGCGGCGACCCGCCCCGCTCGTCACCGGTCCGGCCGAGCACGAGCAGGTCGAGCGGGTAGCCATGCATCCACATGGCGGCGGCGTCGCGGTAGGTCGCCACCATCCAGTCGTCGGGCTCCAAGGCTGCGGCGCTGCCGATCTGGGCCGCCTCCTGTCCCTCGAACGGTGCGTACGTGGCCAGCCGGCCCTGGAGCTGCAGGGCGGTGCCCTTCCGGTCGTAGGCGCGCGCCACCACCAAGCTGCGGTACAGCTCGGCGGCCTCGTCGAGCCCGACGGGCGCATCGGCGAGCAGCTCGCCGGCGGGCGTCAGGATCTGCAGCATCTCGTCACTGGCCCCCATGGCGCGAACGTTACGCCACGTCGCGCCTGACCGGTCCGGGCGGCGAAGGCGCCGTTACGCTGACCGCATCGCAACCAGGGCGAAGACGGAGGAGTCGCCAGCCGGCTCGGCACCGCCCGCAACCCGCCCGTTCGGTCCTGACGTCTCCCGCTGGCGCGCCACCGTCGCCGGGGTACTGGCCGCGGGCGTGGCCCTCGGCGTCACCGAGTTGGTGAGCGCCTTCGGCAGCCCGTCGAAGCCCGGGGTCGTCACCACCGTCGCCAACCGGTTCGTCGACCTGACCGCGGGCGCGTTGAAGGACGTCGCCGTGAGCGAGTTCGGGACCAACGACAAGGCGGCCCTGCTGGTCGGCATCGTGCTCATCAGCTTGGGCATCGGGGCGCTCGTGGGGCCGGCGGCGGCCAGGCGGCCGTGGGTCGGCCGCGCCGTGTTCGGGGTCTTCGCCCTCGTCGGCGTCTTCTCCGGTTGGACCGATTCGCAGGCGTCGTTCCCGGTCACGGCGATCGCCTCCATCCTCGGCGCCGTCGCCGGTGTCGCCGCCCTCGAGGTGCTCCTGTGGCTGGGCCGGACCGCGACCGTGGCCGAGGCCACGCCGACGGGCGTCCAGGACCCCCGCGTCAAGGCTGCCGATCGCCGCAGCTTCCTGCTGGCGGCGGGCGGGATCGGTGCCTTCGCCGCCGTGGCGGCCATGGCGGGCCGAGGCCTGCGCGGCGCCGGCCCGGCCACCAAGAGCCGGGCCGCCGTGACGCTGCCGCCGGCCGGCCAGTCGGTGCCCGTACCGGCCGCCCAGCCCTTCGCCGTCGACGGGCTGTCGCCGTACATCACGCCCAACCGGGACTTCTACCGCATCGACACGGCGATCTTCGTGCCGCAGGTCGACGCGGCCACATGGAAGCTCACGATCAAGGGCATGGTCGACCACCCGGTAGGCCTCAGCTACGACGACGTCCTCGCGATGCCGATGATCGAGGTGCCGGTCACGCTGGCGTGCGTGTCCAACGACGTCGGTGGACCGCTGGTCGGCAACGCCGTGTGGCAGGGCGTGCCGCTCCCCCAACTGCTCGACCGAGCCGGCGTCCGTCCGGACGCGACGCAGATCGTGGGCCGGTCCGTCGACGACTTCACCGTCGGGTTCCCCACCGAGAAGGCCTACGACGGTCGCGTCGCGCTCGTCGCGATGGGCATGAACGGCGAGCCGCTGCCGGTGACGCACGGGTTCCCGGCGCGGTTGGTGGTGGCGGGTCTCTACGGCTACGTGTCGGCGACCAAGTGGTTGAAGAGCATCGAGCTGACCCGGCTCGAGGACTTCGACGCCTACTGGGTGCCGCGCGGCTGGTCCAAGGAGGCGCCGATCAAGCTGCAGTCGCGCATCGACGTCCCGCGCTCCGGCGCCACGGCGCCGAGCGGTCCGGGTGCCATCGCCGGCGTGGCGTGGTCGCCCGATGTCGGCGTGAGCAAGGTCGAGGTGAAGATCGACGACGGGCCGTGGAACGCCGCTGAGCTGGGCGACGTCGCCTCGAAGAACACGTGGGTGCAGTGGCGCTACCCGTGGGTCGCCACGCCCGGCGACCACGTCGTGGCCGTGCGCGCCTACGACGCCGCCGGCCAGCTGCAGATCGAGAAGCCCAGCCGGCCCGATCCCGACGGCGCCACGGGGTACCACTACCGCGGGTTCAGCGTCTCCTGACCGGGAGGCGGAAGCTGTCCGGACGAAGGGGCGGGCCTGGTCGACGAGCGCTCGGTGGGCGGTCAGGCCGCCTCGACGGTCACCCGACCGGCCACGTCGGGGTGGGTCTCCAGCCAGCGCTTGGCGTACGGGCAGCGCGCCACGATGGTGAGGCCCTTCGCCTCGGCCGTGTCGACGGCGGCGGTGACGAGCCGGCCACCGAGGCCGCGCCCGCCGAGGGCCTCGGGAACCTCGGTGTGGACGAGCACGAGCCGGTCACCGTGGCGCTCGTACAGCAGCTCGGCCAGATGCCCGTCGATCTCGAGCTCGAAGCGGGACTGGGACGGATTGTCGATGACCTGAGGTTCGTCGTTCACGATGACACGTCTAGCGCGCCGCGCCGGCCGCTTGCAGGACGCGCAGGTCGGCGAAGCCCACGGTCTGGCCCGACCAGCTCGCCGGCTGTCGCACCATCCACGCCAGGAACTCGCCGCACTCCTCCGGGCTCACGAACTCGCTCAGGCCCTTGCCGCCGGTGGCAGCGTCCTCGCCGCGAAGCTCGTAGGTGAGACGCCACCCCTCGGTGGGCACCAACTGATCGACCCGCAGCGTGTTGAAGGACACCCCGCGGCCGCCCAGCTCGAAGTCCATGTACTCGGACCATCTCTCCATCGCCAGCTTGCTGACCGAGTACATCGCGAGCGCGGGAAGCAGCGCTTGCGAGGCGCCCGAGCTGACGTTCACGACGCGGCCGCGGCCGCGTTCGAGCATGCCCGGGAGGAATGCCTGGCACAGTTGCAGCGGCGACGAGACCTGCACCTGGAAGCCCGTCTGCCAGCGGCGGGCCGGGACGTCGAGCACACCGCCGTTGGCCGGGTAGGCGGCGTTGTTGACGAGGATGTCGCAGCGGCCCCGCCACTCCATCGTGCGCTCGATGATGACGGCCACCTGGGCCGGGTCGGCCAGATCGGCGGCGACGCCGAGCACGCCGATGCCTTCGGCTGCCAGCTCCTCGACGGCGTCCTCGACGGTTCCGGGCGAGTACTGGTGAGGCCGGTCACGGGTGTGCCGCCCGACCACGACGACGTCGGCGCCGGCCCGGCCGAGGACGGTGGCGGTGGCTCGACCGATCCCCCGGGTGCCGCCCGTGACGAGGGCTATGGCGCCGTCCAACGAGAACTGGTCGTCGGCCATGCCGTCAACGTACCGTACCGACCAACCGTTCGATAGAAGGGAGCACGCATGGAGGCGTCCGAGGACCTGATGGCGCGCATCGACCGGTTGGAGTCGCTCGACCAGATCCGCCAGTTGCCGGCGAAGTATGCGCTGTCGCTCGACATGCGCGACTTCGACGCCATGGCCAACCTGTTCGTCGACGACGTCGGCGTGCCGGGCAAGCAGCGCGGCCGTCAGGCCCTGAAGCGTTGGTACTCGGACACGATGCGCCACAGCCCGGGCTCGGCCCACGGCGTGCACGGGCACATCATCGACTTCGAGACGCCCGATCTCGCCAGCGGAGTGGTGTACTCCCGCAACGACCTCGATCTCGGCGAGGCGTGGATGCACGAGCTGATGATCTACCTCGACCGCTACGAGCGGCGCGAGGGTGTCTGGTACTTCCAGCGGCGCACTCCGCTCTACTGGTACGAGACCGACATGACCGACCCGCCGGTCGGCGCGAAGAAGCTCCGCATTCCCGGGTACGAGCCGGCCAAGGGCGCCTTCCACGATGCCTTTCCGAGCTGGGCCGAGTTCTGGGACAAGCTCGACACCTACGGCGATGAACCGGTGGCGCCTCCGGCGCCCTTGTACCGGTTCCTCGAGACGTTCCGGCGTGGCGAGGGCGCGCCGCGCGTCAACCCGAAGGGCGGCAGCGCCCAGCCGGCGGCTACCTAAGCCGGGGGTCCTCGGGCAGCAGGCGGGAACCGAGGTAGGTCGGCACGGGCAACGCGGCCGGGTCGAGCAGCACCATGTCGTCGAGCGATCCGATGGCTCGGATGCCGGCCTCGGCCAACGCGTCCAGAGCGGCGTCGAGGTCGGCGACGATCAGGCCATGGCCGTGGAAGCGGTTGCGCCCTTCGGTTGGGAGCAGCACCAGCAGGCAGTCGCCGAGAGAGACGATGGTGGAGATCTCGTCGGGCCCGGCGTTCGGAACACGCCGGACCACGTCGGTGCCGAACAGCATCGCCAGCTGCTCGGCGACGGCGGGCGGGTCGGTGACGGTGGCCGTCACGAAGGCGTACTGGGTAGCGGGGGCGATGGGCGGGACGACCCGTTCGGCCAGGGGGAAGCCCCAGCGGGGGTCGTCGTCGGTGTGCATGGCGGACCACTCCAGCAGCAGCCCCGACGAGCCGGCCGGACGGGTGAAGAAGATGTCGTCCGATACCTCAGCAGCGACGTCGAGGCCGTGTCGAGCGAGGCGGTCGCGCTCCTGAGCGGCGTCGGCGATCCGCAGGGCGATCGAGTGCATGCCGCCGCCGAGCTTCTCGACGAAGCCGCGCACCGGTGACTGCGGCCCGACCGGTGCGCCGATCTCGATCGAGTTGTCGCCGATCCACACCATGCCGCCGCGTCGCCCGATGGCGGGGTCCTCCGACACGTGGTCGTGCATGACGACCGCACCGAAGCAGCGCTGCAGCGGGGCGAGAAGGCCGTCATAGTCGGCCCCCATGGCGGTCGCATGCCACAGGCCTTCGATGTGTGCCATTGCTCTCCTACGAGCGGGGTGCGAACGGGGAGGAGCCGCCGCTGATGAGC
>JBKOXV010000175.1:0-8662 GCA_046725105.1 bacterium
GGACGATGTCGGAGGCCTTGGTCTCCTCCCACCAGATTCCCCATGGGTTGCACCACAGGTTGTCGGTGCCTTCCTGGGCCCAGGTGATGTGGCCCGACAGATACTCCTGCCAGCCCTCGGCGGCGAGGATGCGCAGCGCGCACGCGAGCTGCTGCGGGATGGTGAGGTCGCGGGCGATGCCGAGGACGCCGGGACGGTCCCGGGCGGCTGTGGATGGCTCCGATGTCATGGGCAACACCCCCACTTCAGGATAGGGGTGGCGTCGCGGGCGGGCAACTCTCAAACAGTCGGTTGGTAGGTGAGTTCGGCCGGCGCGTCGCGGTCGTCGGCACCGCCGGCGTCGAGGGCGCGCATGGCGTCGAGTCGCACCAGCGCGAATACCACGTAGCCCGCTACCAGCACGGCGATGGCGGCGCTGGCGCCTCGGATCCCTGTGGCGTTGGCGACCGTGCCGAACACGAGCGTGCCGATCGGCACCCCGATGAAGAGCATCATCAGGTACACGGAGAGGACGCGCCCGCGGTAGCGGTCGTCGACCTGGAGTTGCACGGTGGTGTTCTGCGTGATGGACACGATCGTCTGGCTGACCCCGATCACGAACATGGCCACGAACCCGACGGCCAGCGGCGTGGCCACGGCGAGGAGCCCGGCACCGGCGGCGATCGCGAGCAGGGCCACGAGCGTCAACCGGGAGCGAGCGAAGCGGTCGGCGTGGACGGCCACGGCCAGGCTGGCGACGATCGAGCCGACGCCGTAGGCCGATACCAGCAGGCCGTAGCCGGTGTCGCCGGCGTCGAACTGTTCGCTGGCGATGGCCGGCGCCAGCTGCACGATCGCCATCGGGAGCAGGGCAATGACCGAGACCGTCATCACGCACTGGCGGGCCCCGGCGTGGCGCCGGAGGTACCCGAGGCCTTCTCGGAAGTCGCGGAAGACCGACGAGTCGGACGTCCGCTCGGGCGCCGGCCGCGGCTGCACGGCGAGGAGGGCGGCGATCACGAAGAGGAAGGTCACGGCGTTGACGAGGAAGGTCGTGCCGGCACCGAAGCGGCTGAGCGCCAGGCCGGCGACGGCCGGCCCGATGGCTCGCGCCACCGTGAACTGGATCGAGTTCAGGCGCACGGCGTTGACCAGCGACGCCTCCGGTACCAACGACGGCACGAACGCCTGCCACGACGTGATGTTGATGCCCGACGCCAGGGACGAGACGAACAGGGTGCCGAGGATCGACCCCAGGGTGGCGCGGCCCGAGATCCAGATGCCCCACAGGGCGAAGGCCGCCGCCATCTGCACGGTCTGCGTGACGAGCAGGACGCGGCGTCGCGAATATCGGTCGGCGATGGCGCCGGCCAGCGGTCCGACGACGAACGGCGGCAGGAACGACACGGCGGCGCTGACGGCCAGCCAGGTCGTCGAGCCCGTGAGGTCGAAGATGACGAACGGCACCGTGACCTGCTGCATCCAGCTGCCGGTGTTGGAGATGACCGCCGCCGTCCAGAACAGCGCGAAGTCGCGGTGACGCAGCGAGTCGAAAGCGCGGCCCAGGCCGCTCACTCCTGCGGCCCTGTGCGAACTGAACCGAGTTGACCACCTATACGACGTGTCTCTCGGTCCAGTTCGGTTGGGGACACCGTGCCAACAGTGGCTCTAGGGTGACATGAGTGTCAACCACGCTCGTGCTCGTCCACGGTTCGGGCCATACGGCGCGTACCTGGGACGGCGTCGTGGCGAGGTTGGACCACCCTGCCGTCTCCGTCGACCTTCCCGGCCGGCGTTACCGGCCTGCCGATCTCACGCTCGGCACGCTCGATCGCAGCGCCCGTTCGGCCGCCGCCGACGTCGGGGCGGCCGGCGGCGGACCGGTCGTGCTCGTCGGCCACTCGAGCGGCGGCCTGATCCTCCCGGCGCTGGCGGCGCTCCTCGGTGACTCGGTGCGCCACCTCGTCTTCGTGGCCGGCCTCATCGCTCCCGACGGCGGCCAAGTGGCCACGGCCATCGTCGGCGAGAACGGCGCCAACTTGGCCGAGCAACGCCGCAGCCTGCTCGAAGAGCACGCCGGCACCACCTTCGGCGGGTTCCTTCTGGGGGAAGAGCCGGCGCCCACGACCCTGCGTCAGATCGACGACGAGCGCACCGTCGGTGCCATCGAGTCGCTCAACCTCATGTACCAGACGGTGCGGTGGGACGGCGTGAGCCCGACGCTGGCGCGGACGTTCGTGCGTTGCCTGCGCGACTCCATTCAGCCGCGTTCGTTGCAGGCGCAACTGATCGCCGCCAGCGGGGCCACCGAGGTCGTCGACCTCGATTGCGACCACACGCCCGCCCTCAGCGCCCCGGCCGAGTTGGCGGCGTGGCTCGACGCCATCGCGGCACGGCACGACGACGCAGAAACATGACAACGCTGTCTCGCGGCTGGTAGCGTGGCCGGCCGACGGATCGGGGGTTGGAGATGGACTTCCGTTTGGGCGACGAGGTCGAGGCCATCCGGCAGGATGCCCGCGCCTTCCTGGCCGAACACCTCACGCCGGCGATGCTCGAGGAGATGGAGCGCACGGGCACGCACCACGATCCCGCCTTCACGCGCGCTTTGGGCGCCCGCGGCTGGGTCGCGCCCGGGTGGCCGAAGGAGGAGGGCGGCGCCGGTCTGAACGTGCTCGAGCAGTCCGTGCTCAGCGAGGAGCTGCGACGGGCCCAGGCGCCGATGGACGGAATCGGGACGGCGATGCTCGTCGCCGCCACCCTTCGCATCTGGGGCACACCCGAGCAGAAGGCCGCCATCCTCGGGCCGTTCACGCGGGGCGAGCTCCTGATCTCCCTCGGCTACAGCGAGGCCGACTCCGGTTCCGATGTCGCCGCCGCTCGCACCCGCTCCCGCCGGGACGGCGACGAGTGGGTCATCGACGGCGAGAAGATGTTCACGTCGTTGGCCCAGGTGGCCGACTACGTGTTCCTGCTCACGCGCAGCGACCCCGACGCGCCGAAGAAGCACCAGGGCCTCACCATGTTCCTCGTGCCCATCGACGCCCCCGGGCTCACGGTCTCCGAGGTGAAGACGCTGGGCGGTGAGCGCACCAACATCACGTCGTACGACGGCGTCCGCGTGCCGGACAGCGCTCGGGTGGGAGAGGCCGGCGGCGGATGGGCCGTGCTCACCGCCGCCCTCGAGCTCGAGCACTCGGGCGGGTTCGCCACGGAGATCGAACGCATACTCGATGTCGCCGTCGCTGAGGCGTCGCGGCCCGACGACTCCGGCCGCCGGCGGATCGACGACCCTGGCGTGCGGCGCCGCCTGGCCCGCATCGCCATCGACATCGAGGTCTCGCGTCTGCTGCAGCGACGTTCCGCGTGGCTGTACTCCGTCGGGCAGCACCCGATCGCCGAGGGCCCGATGGCCAAGGTGTACTCCAGCGAGGTCTTCGCGGCGGCGTGCAGCACGCTGCTCGACATCTTCGGACCCGACGCCCTGCGACGCGAACACGGCCTGGCCGCCGGCGGCCTCGGCGTCATCGAGCACGCCTACCGCCACAGCCAGGTCACCCGCATCTACGCCGGCACCAGCGAGATCCAGCGCAGCATCATCGCCGAGCGCGGTCTCGGATTGCCCCGCACCCGCCGGGCCGGCTGAGGCATGGCCTACCGCATCGGGCCGCTGTTCCACGTCATCCACGTCACCGACGACGTTGCCCGGCTCGACCAGTGGTACGTCGACGTCTTCGGGGCCCGCCGGTGGATGGACATCCACTACTCACCCCTCGAGATGCGCGACGCGTCCATCGTCGTCGTGGGTGACGTTCCGATCGAGCCGATGGCCACCGTCGCGCGGGAGGGCGCCGAACGCACGCCGGTGGGGCGGTTCAGCGCCAAGGTCGGTCCCCACCTGCACTCGGCGGCCTGGTACGTGGACGGTGCCGCCGAGCTCCACGAGTCGATGGTGGCCCAAGGTGTGCGGGTCGTGGCCGACGGCGGCCTCCCTGTGGGCGCGCCGGGCACGTCGGGCGCCCTCTACACCCACCCGCGCGACACCGCCACGCAGCTCGAATTCTTCCCAGGTCCCCGCCTGGATGACCCTCGCGACGAACCGGGATGGGATGCGTCGTGGTGGGCCACCGACCACCCGCTCCGCATCATCGGCCTGTCGCACCTCACCGTCGTGGTGGGCGATCTGGCCCGGGCGACGGCCTTCTACACCGAGGGCCTCGGAGGGCGGCTGCTCGCCGAGGAGGAGTCGGCGCTCACCGCCACCAAGGATGCGTTCGTCACCGTCGGCGACCACAGCGTCCTCTGCCTGTCGACACCCATGTCGGCCGACTCGCTGGCCGGGCGCGACCACGCTCGCAACGGCGACATCCTCCACTCTCTGACCCTCCGAGTGGCCGACCTCGACCGGGCCCAGGCACACCTCCGTCACCACGGCATCGGCGTGGTCGGGCGCGACGACACCACAGTCATCGCCGACCCGACCGACACGTACGGTGCCGTCCTGGCCTTCCGGGCCGGCTGAGGGCTCAGCTGATGCCGGCGACGTACATCTCCGAGGCGATGGCGGCGGCCGTCGGGCGCCAGCTGGAGCGCCGCGTCTCCTATCCGATCGCCGCCTCCGACATCCGGCGCTGGGCCATCGCCGTCTACTACCCCCAGGAGCCGCCGCGGCTGTTCTGGGACGAGGGGTACGCCGCCGGCACGCCCCACGGCGGCATCGTGGCCCCGGAGGACTTCAACCCGTTCGCGTGGATGGCGGTCGAGCCGGCCGGCGTGCCGCCCCGCCATGCCAGCCACGACCCCAACGTCACCGAGGCCCGGCTCGGCATCGCCGGCCCCGGACTCTCGTTCCAGCTCAACGGGGGGATGCGGGCCGAGTACGGCGTTCGCATGCGTCCCGGCGACGTGATCACGTCGATCACCCGGCTGGCCGGCTACCACGAGCGGGACGGGCGGCTCGGCCGGATGCTGTTCACCGACATGGAGGCCACGTGGACCAACCAGCGCGACGAGATCGTGAAGCGGGTCGTGTCGACGCTGATCCGGTACTGAGGGCGGCATTGGAACCAGGCACCGGCATCCCCCCGTTCCGGCGGACCACCGGCTTCCACAACTGGAACCGCTATGCCGCCGTCAACGACGAGTTCGTCGACATCCACATGGACGACGGCGCCGGCCAGGCCGCCGGCTATCCGGGCGCCTTCGGCATGGGCAACCTGCAGTGGGCGTACCTGCACAACGCGCTGCGGGACTGGGTCGGCCTCGACGGTCGCATCGTCTCGGTGGCGTGCCGGTTCCGCGGCCCGAACTTGCGCAACTCGGTCGTCACGGCGCACGGCATTGTCACGGCGGTGCGGCCGGGGGAGGGGGAGACGCTGGTCGACCTCGATGTGTGGACGGAGGCGGAGGTAGGCGGCAAGGTGGCGGTCGGCACGGCCACCGTGGCCATCACAGGAGGAGCCCCATGACAGCGCCCGACCTCGAACGACTGCTTGCGCCCCGGTCCATCGCCATGGTGGGGGCGTCGAACAAGCCGAGCATCGGCGGATGGGTCTTCGCCAACCTGCGCCGTTTCTCCGGGTCCGTGTACCCGGTCAACCAGCGCGAGGAGGAGGTGCAGGGCATCAAGGCCTTCGCGTCGGTCACCGATCTCCCGGAGGCGGTCGACCTCGTCGTGGTGGTGGTGCCCGCCCCCTTCGTCCCTGGCGTCATCGAGGAGTGCGGGGCCACGGGCGTAGGCGGCGCCGTCGTCATCACGTCCGGCTTCTCCGAGACGGGCATCGACGGCGAGAAGCTCCAGGACGAGCTGAGCGCGGCGGCGGCCCGCACGGGCGTGCGCGTCTCCGGCCCGAACTGCATCGGCTACATGAACCTGCACGACATGGTGATGGCCAACTTCGCCCTGTCGCCGGAGGTGCCCTTGCCGCCGCCGGGTCCCGTCGCCCTCGTGTCGCAGAGTGGCGGTTTCGGTTCGTACATCGCTAACAAGGCGCTGCTCTCGGGCCTCAAGCTGGGCTGGTTCGTGAGCACGGGCAACGAGGTCGACGTCAACATCGCCGCCGTGCTGCGGTTCCTCGTCGAGCGGCCTGACACCGGGGTGCTGCTGGCCTTCAGCGAGACGCTGCGCGACCCGGAGGTGTTCATCGACGCCGCCTGCCGGGCTGCCGAGCTCGACAAGCCCATGGTGGTGCTGAAGGCGGGCCGGTCGGAGGAAGCGGCTCGTGCTGCGATGAGTCACACGGCCTCGCTCGTGGGTTCAGCGGCCGCCTTCGACGCCGTGTGCCGGCAGTACGGCGTCTACGTCGTCTCCACGATGGAGGAGATGCTCGACCTCGGGATGATCTTCCAGGACGGCCGGCGGGTGCGGGACCGACGGGTCGGGATCATGACGTCGTCGGGAGGCGCCGGCGTGCTGCTGGCCGACGCCTGCGCCCGCGCCGGCCTCCACGTTCCCGTGCTGCCGCCGAGCGAGCAGGAAGCCATGTTGGCGATGATGCCCTCGCCCTTCTACGGCAGCACCGCGAATCCGGTCGACACCACCGCCCAGGTCGTGTCGTCGCCGGCCACCTACGCCCAGGTGCTCGAGGCACTCGGGGCCAGCCGTACGGTCGACATGGTGATCCCGGTGACCTGGGCCATGAAGAGCCCCACCAACGACGCCATCGTCGACTTCTACCGCCGCTCGGGCAAGCCGGTCGCCGTTACGTCGACGGCGTGGCTCGACGACTTCCAGGAGGCGGGCGTCCCCACGTACACCGATCCGCAGCGGGCCGCCAACGCCCTCGGTGCCGTGGTGAACCAATCGTTGCGGGCCTTCCATCCCACGCCGCCGTCCTCGTGGATCCCCGACGCGGCGCGGGCGGCGCGTGCGAGCCGGGTGCTCGCCGGCGTGGCCGGGCATCGCTCCCTGCTCGAGTCGACGTCGAAGGAGCTCCTCACCCTGTACGGCGTGCCCGTCACCCGTGAGGAACTGGTCGGTTCGGCCGAGGAGGCGGTGGCGGCGACCAACCGGCTCGGCGGGTCGGTGGCGCTCAAGGTGATGTCGTACGAGCTGCCTCACAAGACCGAAGCGGGCGCCATCAGGCTCGGCGTCCAGGGCGACGCCGCCGTGCGGGCCGCCTATGACGACATGCTGGCCGAGGTCGGCGGGCGGGCTCCCGACGCCGTGATCGAGGGCGTGCTCGTCCAGGAGATGGTGCCGGGCCGGATCGAGCTCACGTGTGGCCTGCAGCGTGATCCGGTGTTCGGCCCGATCGTCGCTGTCGGCCTCGGCGGGGTGGCGGTCGAGATCCTCGGAGAGGCGGCGCTGCTGCGTCCGCCCTTCGGCGAGCACGAGGTCCGCGCCGCCCTCGCCGAGCTGGTCAAGGGCCGCCTGGTGGCGGGCGGTCGCGGCCTCGACGCCGCCGAGCAGGCCGCCGTCGTGCCGCTCGTCATCGGCGTGGGCAACCTCGCCCTCGAGCTCGACCAGGTGGCCGAGATCGACGTCAATCCCATCCGGGTGGCCGACGGCGCCGTGCGTGCCGCCGACGCCCTCGTCGTGCTGGGCGGCGACGATGCCTGACGTCATCTTCCGGCACATCGACGACCTCCCGTGGCACGAGGTGCGCGCCCAACAGCACGGCGACCGGCGGGCCGCCGTGAATCTCCGGTTCCTGGAGATGTCGCCGACGCGCACCGTCATCTACACGCGCTACGACCCGGGCATGGTGCTCGAGCGTCACGGGCACGCCAGCGACCATGTGATCTTCATTCTCGAAGGCTCACTGCTGGTGGGCGACCGGTGGTGCCCGCCGGGCACGATGGTGCTCCTCGAGCACGGCGCCGCCTTCGGGCCGCTCGAGGCCGGACCCGACGGCACACTCCTGCTGGAGTTCTACACCGGCGACCCCAGCCCCGTGCCGGCCGACCGCGACGGGTTCGAGGCCCTGCTGATGGAGCGGGGCATCACTCCCATCATCACCCGCCTGGAAGGCGAGGGCTGAACTCGCGTGCCGCGGCGGGAAAGATGCCGTCGTGGGAGAGCAGTCCGACGCCGCCGTGATCGCGGCGTCGCTCGCAACGCCGGCCTCTTTCGCCACCATCTTCGATCGCCACGCCGCCGTGCTGCAGCGCTACCTCGTCCGGCGCCTCGGTCCGGACGACGCCGACGGCCTGCTGGCCGACGTGTTCCGCATCGCCTTCGAGCGGCGGGCCGCCTACGACCTCGATCGGCCGACGGCGCGTCCGTGGCTCTACGGAATCGCCACCAACCTGCTGGCCAAGCACCGGCGCAGCGAGGCGCGGCGGATCCACGCCACCGCCCGCCTCGTGGCTCGGCAACCACCGCCGCCCGACGAGGCGGAGCAAGTGACAGGAGCCGTCGACGCCGCCGAACGGTGGCAGCGGGTCGCCGTGGCCCTCACCCAGCTGCCCGCCGCCGAGCGTGACGTCCTCACCCTGCACGTGTGGGAAGGCCTGTCGTACGAGGACATCGCGGCCGCTGTGGGCATACCGGTCGGCACGGTGCGGTCGCGGCTGAACCGCGCTCGACGCCGGTTGCGCGAACTCACCGACGCCGGCGGGGAACGAGCGGGTAGGGAGACGGCACCGTGAGCGACGCCCTCGAGCCCTTCCGGCAGCTGCGCCCCGACCGGGTCGAGCCGGACGATCCGGCCGACCCGGCTGTCTTCTCGCGAGCCAAGGA
>JBKOXV010000206.1:0-14959 GCA_046725105.1 bacterium
GGCGAGATCCTGGGACTCGCCCGTTGCCACGTTTTCACCGATCGCCGGCTGCTCCGTGTCGAGAGGGCGCTTCAGGAGATCAACGGCAGCGGCGTGCAATTCGTCCCGCCAAAGACGACTGCCAGCGTCCGGGTGGTCGCGATGCCGGTGGTGCTCGCGGAGCTCGTCGAGAAACACCTCATCGATCACACCGGCCCCGATCCGCTCGACCTCCTGTTCACCAACAGTCGTGGCGCACCGGTTCGAGCGACCGTATGGACGGCCGCCTGGTCTGGGGCGCAGCGCCACGCGCATGTCGACACGCGTCTGCACGACCTCCGGCACCTCGCCGGAACCCTCGCGGCGCAGGCCGGCGCGACTCTGAAGGAAACGATGGACCGCCTCGGCCACACCACGCCGAACGCGGCGCTCCGCTACCAGCACGTCGCTGCCGAGCGCGCGGTGCAGATCGCTTCGGGGATCGACTCCATTGTCCGTCCGTGACCACCCGTGCCAACTGCTTATGGCACGCTCATGGCACGCCGACGGAGCGGCATGATGAGTTCCTATCCGCTCGACTGCCTGTGACCTGGGCTTTCGACTGGAGCGGGCGACGGGAATCGAACCCGCGTTCTCAGCTTGGGAAGCTGATGTTCTGCCGCTGAACTACACCCGCGACGCGGCGCGAGGGTACCAACTCCTGGGCGGGCCCGGCCATCGGTAGGGTGCGGCGCCGTGATCCTGTCCGACCGGTCGATCCGAGATGAGCTCGCCACCGGCCGGATCGTGATCGACCCGTTCGACGAAGCCTGCCTGCAGCCGGCGTCGGTCGACCTGCGCTGCGACAACCTGTTCCGGGTGTTCCGCAACTACACGTCGCAGGTCATCGACGTGAAGCTCGACCAGCGGGACCTCACGGAGCTCGTCGACATCGGTCCGGAGGGATACTTCATCCTGCATCCGGGTGAGTTCGTGCTCGGCTCCACCCTCGAGCGAGTCGCTCTGGCCGACGACTTGGTGGGCCGGGTCGAAGGAAAGTCGAGTCTGGGCCGGCTCGGCCTCCTCATCCACTCGACGGCGGGCTTCGTCGATCCCGGTTTCGACGGACACATCACGCTCGAGCTCTCGAACGTGGCCAACCTGCCCATCACGATCTACCCGCGCATGAAGATCGGCCAGATCTCGTTCCTGCGAATGACCACGCCCGCCGACCACCCGTACGGCTCCAGTACCACGGGCTCGAAGTACCAGGGTCAGCGCGGGCCCACACCGAGCCGCTACTTCGAGAACTTTCGCAACCCGGGATCACCCCTCCCCGGTCTCACGCCAGTAGAACCACCTGAGACGTAGTCAAACCAGCGTGAAACGGCGAAGACCCGCCCTCAGTCGGCGCGGGCGAACGGCGGGGCGGCGGCGTGGAAGGCGGCCTCCCCACGCTCGATGGCCTCGAGGAGGTGCATCGAGATGTCGGCCACCCGCACCCGGTCCTCGTCGACGCCGGCGCCCTTCACACCGTCGTCCAGCATGATGTAGCAGAACGGACAGGCGGTGGCCACGCGTGACGCCCCTGTGGAGATGGCCTCCCGCGCCCGCTCGTCGTTGACCTTGGTGCCGATCGACTCCTCCATCCACATGCGAGCCCCGCCGGCCCCGCAGCACATGCCCCGCGTGCCGTTGCGTGGCATCTCGACGACCTCGATCCCCTTGAGCGAGCCGATGACGCGCCTGGGCGCCAGGTAGACGTCGTTGTGGCGCCCGAGGTAGCAGGAGTCGTGATAGGTGACCCGCTCCTCCAGCGTCGCCCTGCTGACGTCGAGGCGGCCCGATTCGATGAGCGACTCCAGCAGCTGGCTGTGGTGCACGACTTCGTACCGCCCGCCCAGCTGCGGGTACTCGTTCTTCAGCGTGTTGAAGCAGTGTGGGCACTGCGTGATGATCTTCTGCACGCCCATGGTGTTGAGCATCTCGACGTTGGGCATGGCGAGCATCTGGAACAGATACTCGTTGCCCGACCGGCGAGCGGGGTCGCCCGTGCACATCTCCGACGGGCCGAGGATGGCGACGTCGAGGCCGGCCCGCTTGAGCAACTTGGCCATGGCCTGGGTGACCTTCTTGTTCTTGTCGTCGAAGCTGCCGGCGCACCCCACCCAGTAGAGGTACTCGTGGGCGAACGGCGAGCCGGGATCGACGACGTCGACTTCGAGGCCCCGGGCCCAGTCAGCGCGCTCGCCCTGGCTCATGCCCCACGGATTGCCCTGGTTCTCCATCGATCGGTAGGCGTTGCCCAGCTCGGTGGGAAAGTTGCTCTCCATCAGCGACAGGTAGCGGCGCATGTCGAGGATCTTGTCGAGGATCTCGATGTTGACCGGGCAGATCTCGTCGCACGCCTTGCACGACGTGCACGACCAGATCTCGTCGGGGGTGATTCGCTCGAACACCGAGTCGGCCGACACCGTGATCTCCCGGTCGACCCCGATGGGTGGCGTGACGACAGGGTCGCCGGTGGCTGCCATGACCTCCCCCGACTTCAGCACGATCTCGCGCGGGTCGAGGGGCTTGCCCGTGGCATGGGCGGGGCACACGGACGTGCACCGCCCGCACATGGTGCAGGCGTCGAGATCGAGCAGCTGCTTCCAGGTGAAGTCCTCGACGGTGGCCACGCCGAAGGACTCGAGTGCCGTCTCGGTGAGGTTGGGCAGCGGCTTCATGGCCCCCTTGGGCCGGTCACGGTCGCGCAGGAACATGTTGAGCGGCGACGTGAACATGTGCCGGAGCATCGTGATGGGCAGGATCACGAGGAAGGCGAAGAACGCCACGACGTGGGTGACCCACATCGCCTGGTGCCAGGCGTCGAGGCTGGACGGGTTCAGGCCGTCGACCAGCGTGGCCAACGCGTAGCCGATGAAGCTCCAACGCTCGAACTCGGGTGTCCCCTCCTGGGCGATCCGGAACATCTCCGTGGCGAACCCGCTGAGCCCGATGACGGCGAAGACTCCGAGGATGACGGCGTGCTCGGGCTTGGTCTTGATGCGGATCCGGTAGGGCCGTTGGACGTAGCGGCGTAGGAGCGCCCACGCGATGCCCACCAGGAACACGACGCCGGCCAGGTCGGCGACGAACGAGAAGGCCTGGTAGGTGCGCCCGTGCAGGAACTTCCAGTCCTCGGGGAGCTGGTGGTCGATCTCGAGCACCGTGGTGACGCCCAGCAGCACCAGGAAGCCGAAGTAGATCATCGAGTGCATGAGCCCGGCGGCGGGGTCGCGCAGAAGGGTGCGCATGTAGACGCCGGCCCGGAAGTCGGCCACCCGCCGCTTGGCGTTCTTCGTGGTGACGCCCCGCCGGTCGGGGCCGCCGCGTTCCCAGTTCTTGACGCGTTCGGCGAAGGCGAAGGCGCCGTACACGAGCAGCGCCGGGGTGAGGGTGTAGAAGGCGACCTGGAGGGCTCCCGGGACACCGCTGAACACGTGACGGGTGATCGGGGAGTCGTCCTCCCAGCCCTCCAGCCCGCCGGCGATGCCCGACGCCAGCGTCAGGGCGGCGAAGGCGATGCCGAGCCCGATCACGACGTGGTGCGGCCGGACGCGGAACCTGCTGGTGGGACCGGGCACGTCAGAATTCATGCGGCGGCGACGCTAGTCCGACAGGCCGCCTCAACTGGAAGGTGCGCGGTCCTACCCGTAGTACTGGCGGTCGAACTCCCGGACCTTCGACGCCAGCGTGGTGAGCAGCTTGTGCGACAGGCTGGGGACGTCGTCGAGTACGGCCAGGAAGTGGCGCTGGTCGAGGACGAGCACCGTCGTCTCCTCGTCCGTGGTGACGGTGGCGGTACGCGGGCCGTGATCGAGGAGCGACAGCTCGCCGACGACGGCCCCCTTTCCCAAGGTCGCCACCTTCTTCCCGTTGCGTCGGACGGTGGCCGAGCCGTCGACGATGATGAACGCCTCCCGACCGGTTTGGCCCTGGTCCGTGAGCACGTGCCCGGCGGGCAACGTGATCTCGTCAGTGGCGCGTGCGATCGTCTGCAGCTCCTTGGTGGTGCAGGCCGTGAAGAGCGGCACGTTGCGTAGTTGGTCCAGATAAGCCCGCTTGGAAGCCATGGCGCCGGATCATACGAAAACCGCAGGTACCCGTACACAGATCCCGTCTGGGTCCGGCCCGAGTACGCCGAAGTTGGATCCCTGGGCGCCCGATAGGGCGCTGACGCCTCCAACTTCCGGTGACGGAGGGCCGCCCCGGCGGGTGTGCCGGTCCCTGCGTTCGGCGCACGATGGCGGCCTTCATTTTTCTGAAACATGAGGGAAACCTGCACCTGCCACCGTGCCGACGTGGACGTCGTCCTCGTGCGTTGGCCCAAGGAGACCGATCATCGAGACCGCCTCGCCCGTGAGGGCCGGCCCCGGCTCCTCCTGCTCGAAGCGGGCGTGCTGCCACCCCTGGTCGAGGACCCGCTCGAGGACTGGGTCCGCATCCCTGCTGCCGACACTGACGTCCGGGCCCGCCTCGACACGCTGGCCCTACGGGCCCGGCTCCGGGCGCCCATCAAGCCCACGCTCGACGACGACGGCGTGATCCGGCACAACGGCTCGTGGGCGTCGCTGCCGCCCGTCGAGTCCCGCATCACCCGCCTGCTGCTCGACCGCATCGGTGCCGTCGTGAGCCGCGACAGCCTGTCGCGGGCGGGATGGCCCGACGGGGCCCCGGGGCGCAACGCCCTCGACGTCCACGTGCTTCGCCTCCGCCGGCGCCTGATCCAGGTGGGCCTCGTGATCCGCACCGTGCGGTCGCGCGGCTACCTCCTGGAGGCGGCCCCGCGCGATTTCGCCCGCGAAGCCTGACTCGGCGCGTCGATGGACGTCAGCGAGGTCCTCCTCCACATTCTCGTCGTCCTGCTGGCGGCGAAGGCGGCCGCCGAGGTGTCCGAACGCGTCGGCGTCCCGCCCGTCGTCGGCGAGATCCTCGCCGGCGTCCTGGTCGGGCCCTCGATGCTCGACATCGTCGGCCAGGACGACGTGCTGCGGGTGCTGGGGGAGCTCGGCGTCATCCTGTTGCTGCTCGAAGTGGGCATGGAGATGGACCTGGGCGAGCTCCGAGCCGTCGGTCGAGCTTCCCTGTCGGTGGCCACCGTCGGCGTCGCCGTCCCGTTCATCGCCGGCCTCGGAGTTGGCCTCGGGTACGGGATGGATGGCAACGAGGCGCTGTTCGTCGCGGCGGCGCTCACGGCCACGAGCGTCGGGATCACGGCGAGGGTCTTCGGCGATCTGCGCGCCCTCGCCTCGGTCGAGGCGAGAACCGTGCTCGGCGCCGCCGTGGCCGACGACGTCATGGGCCTGGTGATCCTCACCGTCGTCACCCGCGTCGTGTCCGAGGGAAGCATCTCGGGGGGGAGCCTCCTGTGGATCGTCGTCGTCGCCGTCGGCTTCCTCGTGATCGTGACCGGCGTCGGGGTGCGGATCGTCCCGCCCCTCTTCGCGGCGGTCTCCCGCTACAGCCGCTCGGCCGGGACCCTGGTCGCTGTCGCGCTCGTTTTCACGCTCGCCGTCGCCGAACTGGCCGACCAGGCCAAGCTGGCGCCGATCGTGGGGGCCTTCGTGGCCGGGCTGGCGCTGGGCCGGGCCCCGTCGGCCGAGCGGATCCGGCGCGAGATCACGCCGGTCGGCCACCTGCTCATCCCGGTGTTCTTCCTCCAGATCGGCATCGACGCCGAGATCAGCCGGTTCGCCGACCCCTACGTGCTCGGCATGGCCGGAGCCCTGCTGCTCGTCGCCATCGCCGGCAAGCTGGCCTCCGCCGCCGGGCTGTGGCGCTCGCCCGGCGACAAGCTCCTTGTGGGGATCGGCATGGTCCCACGCGGCGAGGTCGGCCTCATCTTCGCCACCCTCGGGCTGCGCCAAGCCGTGTTCGGGGAGGACGTGTACGCCGCCTTGCTGCTCGTCGTGCTGGCCACCACGCTGGTGACGCCGCCGTTCCTCCGGGCCCGCTGGTTGCAGTTGCGCGCCGCCCGCCAGCCGTCTCGCGTGGGGAGCACGGTCGCGCCGCCTGAAGGATGGATCCACGTCGTTGACGACGAGGTCGAACTGGTCGTCGAGCCGGCGCCGAGCCTCACCCTCGAGGTGGCGTTGCAGGCCGCCCTGGCGTGCTCGGACGCCCGTCCCGGGGGCAGCCTGCTCGATTGGTTGTCCGCGATCCCGCCCGGTCCGCTCCGGTGGACGAGGGGGGCCCGCCAGCCCTTCTTCGACCTGCTGGCCGAAGGCAGCCCGCGCTCGTGGCGACTTCTGGTGATCAGCGGTGTCCTCGAGCGGGCCCTTCCCGAGCTAGGGGCCGCCCTGGCCCGGCGCCACAACGAAGCCGAGCTCGATCCACTGGCCGCCCTGCACCTGCCGTGGCTGCGGCGCCTCCAGGCCGACGGCCGCTACCGCTCATTGGAGCACCCGGAGTGGGTGCTCCTGGCGGCGCTGGTGCTGGAGGCCACCGGCGGCGAGGACCGGCCTGTCGTCGTGGCCCGCAAGCTGGTCCAGCGCCTCGACCTGGGCGCCGCCGCCGAGCAATCGGTGGCCCGCCTCGTCTCCGACGCCAACCTCCTCACGAGCGCGTCCCGGCGTCTCGACGGCCTCACCGAGGAGTCGGTCCTGCAACTCGCCGCGCACATCGGCTCACGGGACCAGGCCCGGGCGCTGTACCTCCTGTCGGCGACGGCCGAGGAGCTCGACGCCGCCGATCGCACCCGCCTGGAGGCGCTCTACCACCTGGTGGATTCCGCCCTGGGCCATCCCGAGCTGGTCGGCCGGGAGGCGAGCAACACCATCGAACAGCGCCGGGCCGAGGCGACGCGCCTCGTGGGCGACGACGTCGACGCCCGCGAGCGGCTCGAGGTGGCGCCGCGGGCCTATCTCTTGGCCACGGCCCCGGCCGATCTCGCTCGCCAGGTGGCGCTGTGCGATCCGGTGCCGCGTCACGACAACGTGCGTGCCGCCGTGACGGCTCGGGAGGGAGACCGGTCGGTCTGGTGGGTCGAGGTCGTGGCTCGTGACCGCCCGGGCCTCCTGGCCCGGGAGGCCGGCGTGCTGACGGGGCGCGGGCTCGACGTCGTGGGCGCCATCCTGGCGACGTGGGGGGACGGCTGCACGCTCTCGTCGTTCCTGGTGCACGCCGAGCGGGTGCCGCCGGCGTCCCGGCTCGAGGTCGAGTTCGAGGCGGCCTTGAAGGCCCCACTTGAGGCGCGCCCCATGTCGGGGGTGCGGCGGGAGTTCGACGACGCCGGATCGCCCTGGCACACGATCTGCACGGCCCGCGCCCGTGACCAGCGGGGCCTCCTGCACGCCCTCACCACCGCGTTCGCGGTGGCCGGGGCCGACGTCCACGCGGCGCGCATCCGCACCGCCGCCGACGTCGTCGTCGACGTGTTCGAGCTCACCGACACCAAGGGGGCCAAGCTCGACGCCGCCACCCAGGAGAAGGTGCGCGAGATCCTCGCCGGCGGTGTGAGCGAACGGCGCCGCCGCTTTCGCCGGGGCCAGCAGGCCGTCTCGCCGGCGAACGGGCGCACGGCGATCGACCCGCTCCGCCCCTGACCCCTAACCTGCCGCCGATGGCGATCCTGGTCACCGGCGGGGCCGGGTTCATCGGCGCACACACGGTGCGCGCCCTTCGCCGGCGCCGGCACGACGTCGTCGTGCTCGACGACCTGTCCCGCGGCCACGCTGCGGCCGTGCTCGACGGACTCCTCGTGGAGGGATCGATCCAGGACCGGGCGCTGGTGGCCGGGCTGATCAGCCGCCACGGGGTGGACGCCCTCATCCACTTCGCCGCTCGCAAGTCGGTGGGCGAGTCGGTCACCGATCCGGGTCGTTACTTCGACGAGAATGTCGGCGGCACGGCGGCTCTGCTACGGACGGTGGCGGCGGCCGGCGTCGGTCACGTCGTCTTTTCGTCGTCGGCCGCCGTGTACGGCACACCCGAGTACGTTCCGATCCGCGAGGACCACCCCTTGCGCCCTGAAAGCCCGTACGGCGAGAGCAAGGTCCTGGTCGAACGCATGCTCCCCTGGTTCGAGCAGTCCCACGGCATGACGGCAGTCAGCCTTCGCTACTTCAACGCCGCCGGTGCGGCTGCGGACGGGCGCATCGGCGAGGACTTCACGCAGACGACCAACCTCGTGCCGCTCGTCATGAAGGCGGCGCTCGGCCGCAGCGGGCCGCTGTCGGTCTTCGGCACCGACTACCCGTCCCGTGACGGCACCTGCGTGCGCGACTACGTACACGTCGAGGATCTCGCGGACGCACATGTGCTCGCCCTCGAGCATCTCCGGCGGGGCGGAGCGAGCGCCGTGCTCAACCTCGGCACCGGTGTCGGCGCGACAGTGCTGGAGGTGCTGGACGCGGCGCGGCGCGCCTCGGGGCTCGCCATTCCCGCCGTAGAAGTGGCCCGGCGGGCCGGCGATCCGGCCGAGCTCGTCGCTGACACCACGCGGGCGCGTGCGATCCTGGGCTGGCAGCCGACCCGCGGGCTCGACGACATCGTGGCCTCGGCCTGGGCGTGGCATTCCGCGCATCCGGACGGCTACGGCAAGGAAGTCGTCAGAAACCCGTCCCACTCGTGACACAGAGAGCCCACATTCGAGAAACGCACCTTTCGTACGGTCACGACACCTGACCGAAAGAAGGGGAGCGGTCCCGACCGGCCGACGCTGCCCGGCATGCCGCCTCCTGCCCGAAAGGAGCACCTGCATGCCCGAATCCCCACCCCGACGACGCGGCGTGAAGCTCGCCGCCGTTGCGGGGGCGACGGCCGTCGGCACGCTGCTGATAACCAGCGGCGTCGCCTGGGCCGAGAAGTCCCCGGCGCCCGACACGACGACCGTCGAGGGACTCGGGATCGCCACCAACATCCTCTGGACCGTCCTTGGCGCCGTCCTCGTGATCTTCATGCAGGCCGGCTTCGCTCTCGTGGAGACGGGCTTCTGCCGGGCCAAGCACGCCGCCCACGTGGTGAGCACGAACTTCGCCATCTTCGGCCTGGGGTTCGTCGCCTACTTCATCATCGGCTACTCGTTCATGTTCGGCGGCTACGGGAGCGGGCTGTTGGGCTTCTCCTCGGGCGGCGAATCGATCATCGGCTCGGGCAATTGGTCGTTCCTGTGGTTCTCGCCGCCGTTCATGGGTGGCAGCGGCGACCTCTACACGGCCGGCGCCCTTGCGTTCTTCCTCTACATGGTGGCGTTCATGGACACGACCGCCACCATCCCGACCGGCGCCATGGCGGAGCGGTGGAAGTGGAAGGCGTTCATCGGCTGGGGCCTGTTCTGCGGGGCGATCTACTACCCGCTGTTCGGCGCCTGGACGTGGGGCGGAGGCTGGCTGGCCAGCCTCGGCAAGAGCGTGGACTTCGGCTTCGGCTACGTGGACTTCGCCGGTTCCGGCGTGGTGCACGCCATGGGCGGGGCCGCCGCTCTGGCCGGGGCCATCGCGCTCGGGCCCCGCATCGGCAAGTTCGGCAAGGACGGCAAACCGCGCACGCTGGCCGCCCATCACATCCCGATGGCGCTACTGGGAACGTTCATTCTGCTGTTCGGCTGGTTCGGCTTCAATGCCGCCTCCACGCTGGCCACGACCGACATCCGGTTCGGTGTGATCGCCGCCAACACCGCCATTGCGGCGGCCTTCGGCGCCACGATCGCCATGTTCTGGATCATGCTGCGCACCGGCAAGCCCGATCCCGGCATGATGGCCAACGGGATGCTCGCTGGCCTCGTCGCCATCACCGCTCCGTGTGCCTTCGTACAGCCGTGGGCGGCCGCGCTCATCGGCACCGTGGCCGGCGTCCTCGTCATCGAGTCGATCTGGATCATCGAGCGCAGGTTCAAGATCGACGACCCTGTGGGCGCCATCTCCGTCCACGGCGTGAACGGCATCTGGGGCGTGCTGTCGATCGGCCTGCTCGCTGACGGCCAGTACGGCGCCGGCTGGAACGGCACCGATCTGGGCGACAAGGGCGTCACCGGCATCTTCTACGGCGGCACGGGCTGGGGCCAGCTGGCTGCGCAGGCCGTCGGCGCGCTCACCATCGGCATCGTGATGTTCGGCATCGCCTTCATCTTCTTCAAGATCCAGAACGCCTTCGTCAAGGGCGGCATCCGGGCCGAGGAGGCCGACGAGCTGGTCGGTCTGGACATGCCG
This sequence comes from bacterium, assembly GCA_046725105.1. GTDB lineage: Bacteria > Actinomycetota > Acidimicrobiia > Acidimicrobiales > Ilumatobacteraceae > DASXAI01. Next base: position 10,152 of record JBKOXV010000206.1, read on the forward strand.
GAGATGGGCGTGTACGCCTACCCGCAGTTCCTCCCGGCCGAGGAGGAGGCCATCGAGTCCGGCGTCATCACCAAGGCAGGAGAGCAGGTCGTCAACGTCTGACCGGCGGCACCCTCTCGCCGGCGAGCTCGACGAGGGTGTGGTCACGTTCGGATATCTCGAACCTCGCCTGACAACCTCGGGAAAGTCGGGAGGGGGAAGGACTTCCTTCCCCCTCCCTTTCCCCTCCCGGATCAGCGGCGCCCGAACAGCGCCGTCGCGAACCGCGAGATCACGTGCTCGATCGTCGCCAGAAGGATGACGATGTCCAGCGACACCGACCAGTTCTCGACGTAGTAGAGGTCGAGGCGCCGATAGGCGGCGAAGGACGGGTTGTCGCGGGCCTCGACCTGCCAGAGGCCGGTGATGCCCGGCTTCACCCGGGTGCGGTCCTGGAGCTCCTCGTCGAACTTCTCGACCTCGTCCGGGAGCGCCGGACGGGGCCCGACCAGGCTCATGTCGCCCTTCAGCACGTTGAGGACCTGCGGCAGCTCGTCGAGGCTGGACGCCCGCAGGAAGCGGCCGATTCGGGTGACCCGCGGGTCGTTGGCCATCTTGAAGAGCGGGCCGATGCGGTCGTTCTGGGCCGCGAGGGCGGCTAGCCGCGCTTCGGCGTCGACCACCATGGTGCGGAACTTGTAGAGCTTGAACAGCTCGCCGTTGGTGCCGACGCGCGTCTGACTGAAGAGGATCGGCCCGCGATCTTGCATCTTGACGAGGGCGGCGATGATCAGCAGGAGCGGCGCCGTCAGCAACAGGACGAGTCCGGCGCACAAGAGGTCGAGGGCCCGCTTGGCCACGAGCTGGCGCCCGGGCAGCGCCCACGGCTCGACGTAGAAGAGCGGCTCGTAGGCGAGCGGCAGCGCCCGCAGCCGGCGGTGGTCGATGCGCCGCAGGCCGGAGGAGATGTGCACGTGGGCACCGGCGGCGTGGAGCACCCGCACCATGTCGGTGAGCGAGTCGGAGTCGAGCGTCCCCATGGCGACGAGCACGCCGGTGGCCTTGCGGGCCGACAGGACCTGCGGGGCGTCGATCGGGATGCCGCACCACAGGTTGCCGAGGTCGTTGGCGATGGCCTCGTCGCGGTCGCCGAGGACGCCGGCGACGCGGAAGCCGAGCTCGGTGTGATCGGCGAACAGCGTGACGAGCTCGTAGGCCTCACGGTTGGTGCCGATCACGATGACGTCGCGCACGTATCTGCCGCCGCGGCGGGCGCTGGAGAGCCACGCGCGGTAGGTGCTCCGGCCGACGAGGAGGAAGCCCAACGACGCCAGCGTGCCGACGATGATCTCGCCGTTGATGCGGCCGCTGCCGAGGCGGATGTTGGCGAGGCGCGATCCGGCGAAGGCGACCAGGCCGAGCAACACGACGGACCGGCCGATGCGGGCCATCTCCATCGTGCGCATCGTGGCGTTGCGCGCCAGGTACAGGCCGTTCAGGTAGATGATCCACACGCCGATGGCGGTGAGCGAGGCCGCCACGCCGAGCGAGACGATCTCGGGCCGCCCGGAGTACGGCCACGGCACGAGCGTGATGCCCCACGCCAGACCCAGCGCGACGACGTCGACGGTGACGAGAAGAGTCCGCAGGCGCGTGCGGGACTCGACCGGCACCCGCGGGACGGCGCGGGCGCGGCGCCTCTCAGTGGACCGCCCGATGGTGCGCAGCTCGCCCGCGGCGACATCGTCCGACACGGCCACTGCGCACACCTCCTCTCGCCACGCCGGGGGGGAAGACGGGCGGCTAACGATCCCGGTCGAACGTACGGACGGGGTCCGCGGCGTCACAAGGGTCGTTCGGCCCATCGCGCTGTCGGCGCGGCGCGCGCGTGGGTCGTCCGGCCCACGACTCCCTCACGTTGCGCGGTCAGTGAGGACAGCGAGCGCGGGACTGCATCAGCCCGCTTGGGCGGCGACGGCGGCGGCGGCGGCCGCAACGGCATCAGTGTCGCCGAGGTAGCGCGCGTCGACGACGCGCAGCTGGTCGTCGAGCAGGTACCGCCGCGGCGCGCCGGTGGGGATGTTGAGCTCGACGACGTCGTCGTCGGAGATGCCCTCGAGGTGCTTCGCGAGCGCTCGCAGCGAGTTGCCGTGAGCGACGACGAGGAGGGTGAGGCCGGCGCGCAGACGCGGCACGACCTCGTCGTACCAGTACGGCAACACGCGGGCTACGACATCCTTCAGACACTCGGTGCCGGGGAGCACGTCGGGCGCCAGGCGGGCGTATCGACGGTCCTGGCGCGGATGTTCCGGATGGTCGGGCCCGACGGCCGGCGGCGGCACGTCGTAGGACCGCCGCCACAGCTTCACCTGGTCGGCGCCGTATTTCTCGGCCGTCGCCCGCTTGTCGAGGCCCTGGAGGGCGCCGTAGTGGCGCTCGTTCAGGCGCCATGACCGCTCGACGGGCAGCCACGGCTGGCCGAGGGCGGCCAGCGTGAGCTCGGCGGTCTGCGTGGCCCGCGTGAGCAGCGAGGTGTGCAGTTCGTCGAACCACAACCCCTCGGCCGCCAGCGTGGCGCCGGCTGCCGTCGCCTCCTGGCGGCCTCTGTCGGACAGCGGCACGTCGTGCCATCCCGTGAACAGGTTCTCCTGATTCCACGTGCTCTCGCCGTGACGGACGATCACGAGGGTTGACGGCATCGACAGGCATGGTACGAGAAGGAGGTGAACGGGCCGCTGGCCCTGTGCGAAGCGAACGGTGAGGCGTTGCGCCGCGCCCTGGCCGTGGCGTTCGGCGACGACGCCCTGGCGGCCCGCCGCACCGTCGCCGCCTTCGCCCGCGCCCGCCGCCAGTGGCGGTCCGTCGCCTCCTTCCCCGACCCGATGGTGTGGATCGACGCCACCGCCGTTCACGGGGCCCGGCGCTGGCTGGCCCGCCGCGAGCGACGGTGGCAACCGGCCGAACCAGGCACGGCCGATTCCGACCCGCTGATCTCGCTGCGCCCCCGCGCCCGCGTCGCCGTCGTCCTCCATGCCGTGCGGGGCCGGTCGGTGGACGACATCGCCACCGGCCTCGCCACGACGCGAGCGGACGCCGAGGCCACCCTGCGCCAGGCGTATCGCCACCTCGGGGTGATCGACGTCGATCTCGCCGACGACGTGATGCCGTATGCGGGCTGAGGAGCTGCGGGCCGAGCTGGCCGCAGCCGCAGCAGCCGTTCCTGACGACCACCAATCCATCGCCCGACGGGTGGAGCGCCGGTGGCGGGCCGCCCGGCGGGTGCGGGTCGGGGTCGCCGTCCTGGCTGTCACCGCCGTCACCATCGCCGTCCTCGCCGGGCCCGATGCGTCCCGCCGCCCCGAGGCGGCGACGGAACCCGCACCATCGACGGCGCCGGTGTCCAGCGAAACGGCAGGCCGGCTGGTCATGCCGGGCGTCAACGTGCCGATCGCGGTGGTCGGTGTCGGCCAGTTCTCGGTCCACGACCCGCAGACCGGCGACAGCGCCGTCATGGCAGTCACCCGACTCAACGGGGCGACGCCGGCGACGACGGCGGTGGCCCTCGGTCCCTGGATCGTGGTGGCCACCGGCGGCGGGACGGGCTCGCGCGCCTTCGCCCTGGACACGCGCGACCCTGCCGCCCCGCCCCGGCCGCTCGGTCCCGCCGTCACCGTGGCCGCATCGACGACACCTGGCCTGGTGTGGCTGGCCGGCGCCGACGGCGTGGCCCGCCAGGTGAGCGTCGGCGGACTCCAGGCCGGCGACCCGGTGACCCTGCCAGGGCCGCTCGTCGGGGTGACCGATGTCGGCCTGCTCGTCCAGTCGGCCGTCGGCGCCGCCGTCGTCGACCCGGCGACGGCCGCCGTCGTGTGGTCGGCCGACGGGGCCTCGGCGCTGGCGGCGCACGGCCGCGTCGTGGCCTGGTGCCGGGACGGCTGCCGCCGGGTGAGCGTGACCGAGATCGGCGGTGCGTCGAGGGCGCTCGCCGCGACTCCCGCCGCCCTCGGCTCGTACGCCGCTCCGGCGGCCTTCTCTCCCGACGGCCGCTGGCTCGCCGTGACGCGCGGCCAGATCCTCGTCGTCCACGACGTCGCCGGCTCGAGGCCGGCGGCGGTGCTCTCCGGCGGAGGGACCGGCGCCCGGAGCTTCACGTGGACGGGGGACTGGCTCGTCTTCAGCGGCGGGTCGGCGCTGGAGACGGCCAAGGCCCCCTCGTTCACGGCGCTGCGCTACGTCGATGCCGGCACCGCCGTTCGCGCCGTCGTGGCGGTGGGCGTCGACCCTGAGGTGGGCGGTCCCACGCTCGTCGCCGGAGGCCCGTACGCCGCCGACGGCTGGTTCGTGCGGGCCGGGATCCGGACCGTCGACGCGTTCACCGACGTGTGCTTCGGTGTGCTCGGCCCACCGCTCGCCGAGTGCCTGCCCACGGCCGGCGACGCCGTCGAGGCCAGGCTGATCGGGAACGGCCCGGCTCGAACCGTCGTGGGTGTCGTCCGCGACCGCCGCATCACCCAGGTGCGGATGATCCGCACCGGCACCGTCGAGCCGGTGGTGACGGAGAGCGCCGACGTCGTACGGGTCCAGGCCGGTTACCGCGTCTTCGCCTGGCGGGTGCCGGCCGGCGCCGGCGTGGTCAACGTGGGGGGATTGGCCGCCGACGGCGTGTTCGTGAGCGGTGTCTCGGTTCTCCTCGACTAGAAGTTGCCAATAACACACTCAACTTCTATCGTGGTCGACAACTCAGCCAGTTCGTATCCCCAGCAGTCCGCACCAAGGAGACCTGCCATGCCCAAGGCCGTCGGCATTGACCTCGGCACCACCAACTCGGT
>JBKOXV010000294.1:0-7881 GCA_046725105.1 bacterium
GCACCTGACCGTGCTGAAGAACGCCGGATTGCTGATCGAGCGGCGTGACGGTACCCGCCGGTTGTACCGCGCCCGGCCGGAGGGCCTGGTCGGCCTGCGGGAGCTGCTGGACCAGATGTGGGCCGCGTCGCTGGACGCCGCCCGGCATATTGTCGAAGCGGAGCGCGGGGTCGGCGATGATGAACAGCACGCCGCCGGATGACCGGCCGCCGGGCGGGCGGCCACCGGCACCCGGTGCTCCCCGCAGGCGGCGCCCGGAGCCGGCCGGCGCGCCGCCGTTCCGGCTGGCCACCATGTGGGCACTGGTGTTGAGCCGGTTCCGCGACCACCTGCACCGCAGCACGACCTCAGGAGACGACCCGAATGAGTGACCCGAACCCGGCCCCGGCCGTCGTACCGCTGCGCCGGCGACCGGTCCGGCAGGCCACCCTGGTCCGCAGCAACCTCACGCACACCTTCGACACGTTCGTCCGCACCATCGGGGTGTGGTGGCCGCTCAAGCCGTTCTCGGCCGGAAAGGACCGGGTCCGCGAGGTCGTCTTCGAGCAGCGGCGGGGCGGCCAGGTCTACGAGCGGTGGCACGACGGTACCGTCGTCGTCTGGGGCGAGCTGCTCGTCTGGGAACCGCCGGACCGCTTCGTGCTCACCTGGAACCAGACCCCGGTCGCCACCGAGGTCGAGATCGCGTTCACCGCCCTGGGACCGGAGCTGACCCGGGTCACCGTCGAACACCGCGGCTGGGAGAACCTCACCGACGAGCAACTCGGCGAGGACTGCGCCCTGCCCGGCGGGTACCGGTCCGGCGCCTACGCCACCGGCTGGGCGCGCATCCTGGCCCGCCTCGTCGCCGCCGCGGAAGGGAAATAGCCGCCGTGTACTTCTTCATCAGGACCAACAACCCCCGACCGACGTTCCACCGCGACATGACGCCCGCCGAGCGGGAGACCATGACCAACCACGTCGCGTACTGGACCGAGCGCGCCCGCGAAGGCATCTCCATCGTGTTCGGCCCGGTCGCCGACCCGCAGGGCTTCTACGGCATCGGCATCTACCGAGTGGCGGACGAGGAGCAAATGCGCCGGCTGCTGGACGACGACCCGGCAATCGGGCTGCTGAAATACGAGATCACGCCGATGGCCGACGCGGTTGTCGGCCCCGAGGTGAGGTACCCGGACCTGAGCGCATCACACGTCGCGGCCGATCAGCCAGCAAGCGGCGAGTAGGGCAACAACGCATACCCGAGGCACAGCCAGGCGACACGGGCCGGTAGCAGGCTGGCGTGGCTCGCCGCCCGCACCGGCACCCTTGGGCGGTATTGCCCACCGCTTGCTGCAGGTCTGCGTTGCCTGCCGCGGGGCGTAACTCGCGCGGCGGAACGCCTCTACGCCGCGACCACGACCGCGGCTGCCCGGTGCATGGCTCACCGCCGCCACGGCGTACAGCCCCGGCCACGCGCCAGCTACCCACGATCCTCGCCCTGACCGCCTTAGTCTTCGGCGTTCCATGGTGGACACACCTGCGACGCCGAACCCGCGTCAGGGTGGACCGCGTCATCGAGGCGTGGCCTGACATCGCGGAAGCCTTGCTGCTCGGCCGGCTTACGGAGGATCTCCACCGTGGTCTGCAACCGGGCGGCGGCCCAGTCGACCAGCCGGCCGGGGAAGCCCTGATCGGCGAACACGTGCCGGGTCGGCGAGGCCAGATACGTGCTCAGCAGCGTCGTCTTGGCGCCGTCGCGGTTCTGCCAGGAGGCGGCCATCACGCACACCACGACCAGCAGTCCCAGTCGCGGCCAACGGTGTCGGCGTCCTTGACCGACACCCCCGGTGCCAGGTCCGCGCCAGGCTCAGCCTTGAGCGCGCACGGTCGCATCGAAGTGCGCCAGCAGCTCGCGTGCCCGGGTCAGCAGCGTGCCACCTGCCGGGGTGAGGGTGACCCGGCGGGTGGTGCGGTCCAGCAGCCGTACGCCGAGCCGGTCCTCGAGCCGCCGGATGTCACGGCTGAGTGCCTGCTGTGCTACGAACAGTCGCTGCGCGGCGCGACTGAAGTGCAACTCCTCGGCCACGGTGACGAAGTAGCGCAGAAGCCGGATCTCCAGGTCGTCGGGCATAGGCTCCTTTCTACCCCGACTTACACACGTGACGTGTGAATCATGGACCAACAGGTGTTGGATCTTGGGCGGGTTAGCCGGCGACGATCGCGGCATGGACTCGTTGGGTGGGAAGGCGTCGGACGGCGTCGGCGCGGTCGCGGCATGCTACGGGCTCACCGGCGTGCTGGCCGCGCTCTGGGGCGCCACTCTGGCAGCCACCGATGCGCGGCCGGGCCTTGGCCCCGGGCGTCTCGGTGGGTCGTTGATGGCCCTGGCGGTTGGCGCCCTGGTTGCCATGCCGCTCGCCGGACGGCTGGCCGACCGGTGGACCGGGCGGCGATTGTTGCGGCTCACCATCCCGGCTGCGGCGCTGGCCCTGGCCGGCCCGGCGGTGGCCCCGTCGGCTGAGCTGCTGGCGCTGTCCGCCTTCGTGCTGGGCATGCAGTTCGGCGGGCTCAACGTGGCGCTGACTGTGCAGGCGGTGACCGTCGAGCGCGCGATCGGTCGGCCTGTCATCGCCAGGATGCACGGCACATGGGCGCTCGGCGCTGTCGTCGGCGGCGCGGCGGTCTCCACCGGGCTGCGCGGCGGCGTGGACGTGCGCGTGTTGATGGTCGCCGGTGGGGTCGCGCTGGCGGTGGCCGGCCTCACGGCGGGCGCAAAACTACCGGCATGGGCACCTGCGGTACCGACGCCATCCGGCGCGGACGCCTGGCCGGGCAACGTGGACGCGACGGCGTGGGCGCCGCGTCCGGCGCTGGTGATCACGCTTGGGATCGTCGGCGCGGCAGCCTTCCTCACCGAGGGCGCGGCAACGGACTGGGCTGGTGTACACGCTACGCGGGTGCTCGGCGCCGCCCCGTCCACCGCCTCGCTGGTGTACGCGGTCTTCTTCGCCGCGATGACGGTCGTCCGGTTCGTCGGCGACGCGGTGCGCGCCCGACTCGGTGCCCCGACCACCATACGGCTGGCCGGAGGTACCGCCACCGCCGGGCACGGCCTGGTGCTGCTGTCGGGCGCGCTACCGGCAGCCACGCCGACCCGCGTCGCCTGTGCCACCGTCGGCTGGGCGCTCGCCGGGGTGGGCATGGCCGTGGTGTGGCCCGTCGTCATTAGCGCGTTGGGAGCCGCCAGTGTCCGCGCCGGCGCAGCCGGCAGCCGGCTTTCCGTGGCCACGACCGTCAGTTACTCCGGCGGCCTGATTGGGCCGGCGCTCATCGGCTACGTCGCCGCGCGGGCGACGCTGCCGGTGGCGCTGCTCATCCCGGCGGGGCTGGCGCTGCTGGTGTCCATCGTGGCGCCAGCGGCGCTGAACACGGTCATCAACCCACTGGGCCCGACGTCGCGTTCGCCACCGACCCGGGTCCTGCCCTCGCGCCGCCCATTCGTCAACCGCCAAGACATCGGCTCGATCAAGGGTGGCCACGAGGCACAAGATCGAATCCGCGGACGGCACCACGATCGTGTTCGACCGACGGGGCGCGGCCCAGTTCCTACCCGCGGTCCCGGTCGAGCGGGAGGGTGGCAGCAAGGTGAACGCGCGAGGCTGGCGCAGCAGCATCCCCAGGCAGCCCTCGGCGAATCCGCGTAGCCGTTCCCATTGACGTTTCTCCCGGCGCGAATTGCACGGTGGCCACGAGAAAGTTGTCCAAAGCGACGGCACTACTGCCGCGGGGCGAGGGCTGCGGCGGCCGCGGTGAAGGCTTCGTCACCGTGTTCACCACGCCGACGTGCTTACGGGCTTGATCCGCCGGTGATGGCCGACGTTGCGATTGCGTCAGATCGCCGCACCGGGCCCGGGAAGCAGGTCGACGTCGCCGGCATGCATCGGCTCGCCGCAGTGTGCACAGCGCAGGTCGACACTGCTGACCTCGCCACATGCGTGGTGGCGGTACAGCACCGGCGCGCCGGCCTGGCCGGCAAGCCACTTGTCGCCCCAGCCGACCATCACCATCAGTAGGTCGACGAGCTCGGTGCCCTTCTCGGTCAGGACGTACTCGAACCGGGGTCGCCGGTCGTAGGGCCGGCGCTCGAGCACCCCCTGTTCGACGAGGTGGTTCAGCCGCTCGGTCAGGACCTTGCGCGAGATGCCGAGATCCGCCTGGATCTGCTCGAACCGGGTGAACCCGGCATACACGTCACGCAGGACCAGCGGTGACCAGGGCTCGCCGATCACGTCGAGCGTGCGCGCGATCGAGCATGCCATCTCGCCGAAGTTCGTGCGCTGCATGAAGTCAGTGTAGCAGGCAGAGTTCCCTTAAGGAACTTAAGCTGCTACGGTCACGGAGTCTCTTGAAGGCACTAAGGAAGGGTCAGGGGAATGAGCAAAGTGTTCATCGCACTGGCGGTCTCGGTCGACGGATACATCACCGGTCGCGATCCCGGCGCCGGGCGGGGGCTAGGCGACGCGACGATGCTGTTCGACTGGTACTTCGACGGTGACACCCCCAGCCAGGTGTTTGATGGGTTCCGGCTGAGTGAGCCCAGTGCCCGGGTGTTCGACGCCCTCGCCGGTCGCGTCGGCGCGAGCCTGGCCGGCCGCAACACTTACGACGACTCCGAGTGGATCCACGGCGGGGCGCCACACCCGACGGCGCCGCTGTTCGTGCTCAGCCATCGGCCGGTGCCGGGTATGAGCGACCGTCAGACGCTGGTCACAACCGGGATTGAGGACGCGGTCGCGGCCGCGCGGGACGCTGCCGGCGATAAGGACGTCGCCCTCATGGGCGGCGGCGTCGCGACAGCGGCCTTGGCCGCGGGACTCGTCGATGAGGTGATCCTGCATCAAGTGCCGATCCTGCTCGGCGGCGGTCGACCCTACTTCCAGTCGCTCCCCGAGCACGTGCGGCTCCGTCTCGTCGAAGTCGTCCCGGCACCCGGCGTGACCCACCTCCACTACGAGGTGGTCCGATGATTCTCGTCACCGGCGGGTTGGGCATGATCGGCGCGCACACCGCCCGCGCGCTCGTCGACCTCGGACACGAGGTCGTCGTCACCTCCCACCGCCGGACCGAGGTCCCGTCGTTCCTCGCCGGCCGGGTCAACGTGGAACGCCTCGACGTCACCGACCGGGACGCCTTCCTCGCCCTCGCCGCTCGGCACGACATCAGCGACATCGTCCACCTCGCCGGCTCCATCCCCGGCGAGGACCCGGTCCGCTTCTTCCGCACGGACACGACCGGCCTGCTCAACGCGCTGGACGCCGCGCGCACCTGGGGCGTGCGCAGGTTCGCCGTCGCCAGCAGCATCGGCGTGTACGCCGGCCGGACCGAGACCCGCTGGCACGAGGAACTCGCGCTGCCCGCCGCGAAGGTGCCGCACCTGATCGTCGCCTTCAAGAAGGCCGTCGAGCCGCTCACCACGCACAGCCTCCAGGGCAGCGGCGTGCAGCCGGTCGTGCTCCGGATCGGGACCATCTGGGGACCGCTCGTCGACCCGGAATCACCGTTCTTCCCCATCCCCCCGTTCATCAACGCCGTGCTCCGCGGTGAGCAGCCGCGGCCGCTGCACGCCGACGACGGCGGTGACTGCTGCTACGCACCCGACGCCGGGCGCGCGATCGCCCTCCTGACGACCGCGCAGACCCTGCGGCACAACACCTACAACGTCTCCAGTGGCCGGCCGTTCACCAACCGCGAGTTCGCGGACGCCCTGCAGGCGATCACCCCCGGCCTGCGGCTCGACCTTCTGCCCGGACGGCAGGACGGCCCCGGCGACGACCCCTACCTCGACACCACCCGGCTCATCCACGACACCGGCTTCGCGCCGACCTTCGACGTCGCCACGGCGGTCGCGGACTACGTCGCGTGGCGCGCCGACAATCCCCGCTGAAGGGAGCACTCCTATGCTTGATCCCGACGTGCGCCGCGTACTCGACGGCGCCTCGATCGCTCACCTCGCCACCATCCTTCCGGACGGCTCGCCCCACACAACCCCCGTCTATGTCGGCGCGCACGGCGACCGAATCGTCTTCTTCACCGGTCCGGGCATGCGCAAAGCACGCAACCTGCGCCGCGACCCTCGGATGGCGCTGTCCGTCGCGCCCGTCGACAACCCGTTCGAACCCATCGTGATCCGCGGGCGAGTCGTCGAATGGATCGAGGGCGATGCGGCGTGGCAGATCATCGACCAGCTGGCCACCAAGTACACCGGTGCGCGCTACCCCCGAGGACAGGAACGCGTTGTGGCCGTGATCGAGCCCGAACGACAGACCGTCGGGATCGGCTGAGTACCCGTAGCTGAATACGCCGAGGTCGCGCGTGCTGAGCAGCGGCAGTGCAGGTGCTTACCGAAGCTCATACGTTTCGGACGCTGCCGGCGGACACGGGCGACGCTCGCGGTCCTTTTGGGCGGCGACAGCGCCAAGCGAGCGGTCCGGTGACCCCGCCAGGACACCGGATAGTTGATCTCCATTCCGGTTTCCAGAGGCACCAACCTACGCAGCCCACCAGCCGCAAACCCAGAGGTCAGAGCAGGAGTCATGGCAGCTCAGACGGTCTCTGCTCACCCGTCTCTTGCCCAAGATCGCAATCTGCACCTCGACCACGTTTGCGCAGCTCAACCGTCGAGTCTTGCCGCGTTTGGGTATACGTTTCGGAGCATCCACATGGGGCGCCAACCTGCTCCCCCGACCGTGCTGGATCGACGGGTCCGGGTGCTGAACCGAGGCGGCCAGGACGTAGAAGCTTCGCGAACCGTCCTGGTGTTGCTTGTGGCAGCGACCGCCCGCCACCGTGCATGGTGGGTGTCATGGAGCCCGTGGTGCTGGATCGCCGGTTCCGGCCATGGCGTTACGGTGTCGGCCACGGCCAACTGCTCCTGCACTCCCCCGCCGAGCAAACCATGGCGAGCACCTCGACGTCCTGTTCGAAGGCGTCCTCGCGGTCAAGCTGCGCTCGTCCTACCGGCCGCTAACCCTCCACCCTGCCGACCCCGACATCGGCGCCGCGATCCTCGCCTTCGCGGACGTGCCCGCCCGCCACCGGGATCGGGTCCTCTGCCTCGCCCTGCCGACCCCGCACGCCGAACCCGGATTCATCGCCTGCGCCCGAGCCACCATCCTGGCCACACCGGCTGTGCACCCCGCCGCGACACGACGGAACAGCCCGGGCACCTCGCCGCGACACTGCTGGTCTCGGCATGGACTCGCACCGTCGAACCCTTTGCCAGCACGTTCGTGATCCGCGTCCTAATCCGACGGCCTCACGGCCGATCAGCGCCCTCGCTGCTGAGGTCGAGGGTCCGGTCGCCACCTGCGGTGGCGGGTGCCTGTGTCGCCTTCCCGGATGAGCTCGAGCCGCGGCCGTGGGCCGTCGGTGCGTCCGGTCTGCGGCCGGCGCGAGCCGGCCTCCCACGGTTGCGGCCACCTCGCTCCCGGCCCGGCATACCCCTGCTCCGCGGCGGCGTGCAGTGTCCAGTTCGGATCGTAGAGATGGGCGCGTCCGAGGAGGCACAGGTCGGCGCGGCCGGCGAGCAGGATCGAGTTGACGTCGTCGTACGAGGAGATGACGCCGACGGTCATCGTCGCGATGCCGGCTTCGTTGCGGATGCGGTCGGCGAACGGGGTCTGGTACGAGCGGCCGAACGCGGGCCGTTCCGCCGGGTCGACCTGTCCGGTCGAGACGTCGATGATGTCGGCTCCCGCCCCGGCGAACGCCCGTGCGATCTGGACGGAGTCCTCGGCGTCGATGCCGTCGTCGCACCAGTCGGTCGCCGAGATCCGTACGCTCATCGGCAGGTCGGCGGGCCATACCGCACGCATGGCGGTGAAGACTTCGAGCGGGTAGCGC
>JBKOXV010000150.1:0-7085 GCA_046725105.1 bacterium
CCATCGACCTGACTGCCTACCGGGTGGTCCAAGAATCGCTCACCAATGTCCGCAAACACGCCGACGGTGCGGCCGCCCGCGTCCGGCTCAGCTTCGGACCCGCGGCGCTGCACGTCGTGGTGGAAGACGATGGCAGCGGCCGGCCGCCACCGCCGCCCGAGGTCAGCTCGCCGCCTGCTCACAACGGCGCCGGGCACGGCATCGTGGGGATGGCCGAACGGGTCTCGGCCCTCGGCGGCAGCCTGGATGCCGGCTCGCGGCGGGGCGGAGGTTTCCGGGTCAGCGCGGTGCTGCCCCTGGCCGGAAGCGGCCGGTCGTGACGGTCCGGGTCCTGCTCGCCGACGACCAGGCTTTGCTGCGCGTGGCGTTCAAGGTCATCATCGACTCGGCGCCCGATCTGGAGGTGGTCGGCGAGGCGTCCACCGGGCGGGAAGCGGTCGAGCTGGCCAGACGGACGCGCCCCGACGTGGTCCTCATGGACGTCCGCATGCCCGACCTGGACGGCCTGACCGCCACCCAGATGATCACCTCCAACGAGGACCTGGCCGGCGTCCGCATACTGATCATCACCACCTTCGACTTCGACGAGTACGTGTTCCAAGCGGTACGGGCCGGCGCCAGCGGCTTCGTCGGCAAAGGCGTCGAGCCCGGCGAACTGATCGAGGCCATCCGCGTCGTGGACCGTGGCGACGCCCTGCTCTCGCCCACCGCCACCAAAGCCCTGATCGCCCGGTTCCACGACCAGCGCGACCGCAGCGGCCGGGCGGCGCCCAATCGGCTCACCGCGCTCACCGAGCGCGAGCGGGAGATTCTCACCCTGGTCGGGGCGGGCATGTCGAGCGAAGACATCGCCCGACACCTGGTCATCAGCGTGCATACGGCCAAAACACACCTCAAACGGATCATGGCCAAGCTTGGGGCCCACGACCGGGCGCAGCTCGTCGTGATCGCCTACGAGACCGGCCTGGTCCAGCCCATCACCAGTTGACTGACGTATCCGGTACCGCACAGCCCACCCTTTCCTCATGGTTTTCTCAGGGCTGCCTCACCGTAGGCTCATGAGGATGCGGTTGAATCGGGCCACGGGCTGACTGGGATTGTGGCGAGGAGACGCTCGGGTGCCGGCGCGGGTGGTCGTGGTCGACGACGATGAGGCGCTGCGTAACGCGGTTCGCCGGGCGCTGCGCTTGGAGGGGTACGAGGTTGAGCTTGCCGGTGATGGGGCGGAAGCTTTGGCTCGTTTGGCGGGCCCGCGGGCGGATCTTGTGGTGTTGGATGTGCTGATGCCGGTGCTGGACGGCATCACGGTGTGCCGCCGGCTGCGTGAGAGTGGGGACCGGACACCGATTCTTATGCTGACGGCCCGCGACGCGGTCTCCGACCGGGTGGTCGGCTTGGACGCGGGGGCGGATGACTACCTGACCAAGCCGTTCGCCCTGGAGGAGTTGCTGGCTCGGGTCCGGGCGTTGTTGCGCCGCAGCTATCCCGAGCACGAAGGCGCGCTGCGGGTTGGCGATCTTGAGTTGAACCCACGGTCGCGGCGGGTGACGCGGGGCGGGCGTGCGGTGGAGCTGACGCGTACCGAGTTCGCCCTGTTGGAGCTGTTGATGCGCAACGCCGGGGCGGTGTTGACCCGGGACGCGATACGGGAGCGGGTGTGGGGTTTCGACGACGCGGACGGGTCGAACACGCTGGACGTGTATGTGGGCTACCTGCGCCGCAAGACGGAGGCGGGGGGTGAGGCGCGGATGATCCACACGGTGCGGGGAGTCGGGTTCGTGCTGCGCGGCCCGTGACGTTGCGCACCCGGGTGACGCTCGCCGCCGGGCTGGCGGTGCTGCTGGCGGTGGTGGCGGTGTCGACTGCCGTGTACGTGATCATGCGAGGTGACCTGTACGGCCAGATCGACGAGTCGCTGAGCCACTACCGCCCGGCCCCAGGTTCCGGGCAGCACGTCGCGTCGCCCGACATCCCACCCGTGCCGCACGATCTGCCGCCCGCGCAGCAGGTGTTCCGGCAGGTGGTCGACGGCGACGGGACCATCGTCACGATTTTCGGTGACCGGCCGCTGCCGGTCACCGCCGAGGTGCGTGCCGTGGCGCGGGGCGAACGTCGGGACGCCTTCTTCGATGCCGATGTCGACGGCGCCCCGGTGCGGGTGTACGTCACCTCGGCCGGACCGGAAACGGCGCTACAGGTCGGCCGGCCGTTGACCGAGGTGGAGCAGGCGCTGCGGCAGCTCGTGTGGACCCTGGCCGCCATCTCCATGCTCGCGGTCGGCGTGGCGGCGGTGACCGGCCGGCTTGTCGCGGCCGCCGCGGTCGCCCCGGTGCACCGGGTGGCCGAGGCCGCCGACACGGTCGCCCGCACCGGCGACCTGTCCGCGCACATCGCGGTTCCGGGCGGTGATGACCTCGGCCGGCTGGCGGTCAGCTTCAACACCATGCTCGACGCGTTGAGCGAGTCGCTGGCCCAGCAGCGGCGGCTGGTGGCCGACGCGTCACACGAGCTGCGCACGCCGCTGGCCACCGTGCGAACCAACGTGGAGGTGCTCGCCCGCGCCGAGGAGCTGGCCCCGGACGACCGGGGGATGCTCATCGAAGAGACTGTCGCGCAGCTCGGGGAGCTGACCAGGCTGGTCGGCGACCTGGTGGAGCTGGCCCGCGGCGACGGTCAGGAGGAGCCGTTCACGATCGTCGACCTCGACGACCTCACCCGGCGCGTGGCCGATGCTGTCGGGCGCAACCATCCATCGGTTACCTTCCGCGTCGAAGGCGCCGCGAGCCTGATTCGCGGTGCGCCCGCCCGAGTCTGCCGGGCGGTGTCCAACCTGATCGACAACGCCGCCAAGTGGAGCCCGCCCGGGGCCGAGGTCGAGATCGGCGTTCGCGACGCAGCGGTGACGGTGAGAGATCACGGGCCGGGCATCGATCCCGCCAACCTACCCCACCTGTTCGACCGGTTCTACCGCTCGCCGCAGGCCCGCACCATGCCTGGCTCCGGACTCGGCCTGGCCATCGTCAAACAGGTCGCAGACAGCCACGGCGCCGCCGTCACCGCAGCCAACGCCCCCGACGGGGGTGCGCTGTTCATGCTGCGGTTTCCGTCCTTGGGCGGCGACGCCACCACCGAGCCAGAAGTTTGTACCAGATTCTCAACCTCCGCTTAATGCCGCCTCACGACCGGCTCACGCGTTCAGTCGATGCTTAACGCCCATGCCAATCGTCACGATGACCGCCCGTAGGCCAACCCGACCCTTCACGGCCCCACCGGCGACACCGCGGCTGGGCCTGGCCCAACGGACCGGCAGGTCAGATTGAGGTCGCGCATGAGTACACAACCTGCCACCCCGCCGCCGGACCGGCTGGGCAGCACGTTGGGCACCCGCCGGGACTGGCGTCGTCGCCTTCTCCTGCACCACTTGCCGCTCGCCCTCGCCAGCGCCGCGGTCCTGGTCCTGTTTATGAGCCTTCCACTCTTCGACGCCAGCAGGTACCGCCACGTCGACATCTTCACCGCCGCGTTTCCGCAACCGCGAACCGACAGCACACCAATGACCGGACCCATGCAGCACGGCAACGGCCAGGCCGGACAGACGCAGCACGGCGGCGGCCAGCCCGGAGCGCCGCAGCACGGCGGCGGCCAGCCCGGAGCGCCGCAGCACGGCGGTCAGGCCGGAGCGGGGCAGCACGGCGGTGGCCAAACCTCAAGTTCTGCCGCGATGCGGGGTAACTCGTTCCTCGGTGTCGACGTCCGGCGGTTCACTGTCGGCACCGGATACCTCGCAACCGGGCTGTTGGCGCTCACGCTGCTGCTGGGGCCGGCGAACCTCCTGCTCCGCAGGCGCAATCCCGTCTCCACCTACCTGCGCCGGGACGTCGGGACATGGACAACCGTCTTCAGCGTCGTCCACGTGATCTACGGGCTTCAGGTGCACGGCCCGGACCCGCTCCGCAACGTTCGCGATTACTTCTTCGCCCCCGATGGCAGCCCGTTGGTCAACAGTTTCGGCCTAGGGAACTGGACCGGGCTGGCCGCCACGGTGATCGTGGTCGGGTTGCTCGCCATCTCCAGCGACCTGGCATTGCGCAAGCTCAAGGCCCGGTCCTGGAAGCGGATCCAACGCCTGAACTACGCCCTGTTCGCGCTGGTTGTCCTGCACGCGTTTTTCTACGGTGCGCTGCTACGGACCGAATCCCCGTATACCTTCCTGCTCCTCGCCGTCACCGTGGCGGTCTTCCTCGGACAGGCGGTGGGGGTATTTCTGTGGCGGCGGACACACAACCAGAGGGCAGCCAGCCAGCGCGGGCGGCGGCCGGCCGATGCCACTCCCTGACGGAACGAACAGCTCAAGATCGAGGAGCTCGGCCATGCGCCACCCCGCCACAGACCCGATCGCCGCGTCAACCGACCCGGAACGGAACGCGGCCCGCCCATCGCGTCGCGACGGCGACGAGGAACGTCGGCCCACCGGGGTAACCGCCCATCAGGCTCCGCGTCCCGCATCCGACCCCGCACCATCCTCATCCAGCCTCATGGAGCTCATGGACCGGACCGTTGCCCGGGTGCTCCGCATCACGCCGCAACCAGCCATGGGGCCCAAGGCCGCCGCCATGACCAGCAACCGTCCATTCGAAACGCCGCTGCTCGTCTCGGCCGTGCGGTGCACCCTACGGTACGTCGTGCTGCCCCTCGTGCTCCCGCTCGTGGGCGTCGCCGCCGGCGCCACGGGCGGCATCGTCACCGGCGCCGCGCTCGCCATCTTGCTGGCCCTGGACATGACCGCGGCAATCGCCATCGTCGCCACGCTGCGCCGCCTGTGGCGGCTCCAACACCCCCGCCGCTGGCAGTACCTGCCCGTGGCGCTGACGCTGGCAATACTGGCCGGCATCTTCCTCGTCAACGACACCAGCGTGCTCACCCGTTAAACGACTCCCGGTCAGAGTTGCCCGACACCGGGTCTCCGTCATGACGTGCGTGGCCAACAAACGCCTGGGCGCGAAGCCAAGGCAAAGCGCGCGGGTTACGTCCGCGGATTACAGGTGACGGGGACGGTCGAATGGGTGAATAGAGTGAACCCGCGTTGATGCCCCGGTACGGCAACTCTCCAAGACGGATACATAGCTCCAGGCTCGGGCTACGGACGCGTTGTCTTGGCGCCCGCCGCGGTGCGGTTCAGCCCGGTTTCGTAGGTGAAGATAACGACCTGGACGCGGTCGCGGAGGTCGAGCTTCATCAGGATGCGCTTGACGTGGGTTCTGATCGTCGACTCTTCGATGGTGAGCGCGGCGGCGATCTCGCGGTTCGACAGGCCCCGGGCGATGAGCGTAAGCACTTACCGCTCGCGCGGTGTCAGCCCGTCGAGCCTGCCCTGCTTGGTGAGTTCGGGAGTCGGTTGCTGGGCCATACGGTTGATCACGCGTCGGGTGACCGACGGTGAGAGCAGCGAGTCGCCGGCGGCGATCGTGTGCACCGTGGCGACCAGGTCCTCGGGCCGGGTGCGTTTGAGCAGGAAGCCAGAGGCGCCGGCGCGACGAGCAGCGCCACCAGCGAGCGGTCCGGGTCCTGGTGGTGCCGTAGCCGGGCGGCGCCGGGCGCGGACGGCGATCACGCTGATCGCGTGGCCGGCCGGGTCGTGCAGGTCGCGGGCGATGCGGGCGCGCTCCTCGGCGACGGCGAGCAACCGCTCGCGCCCGGCATCCTGTTCGGCGCGTACGGAGCGTTGGTTGAGTTCGTTGACCTGCTCTCGCCGCAGGCGGGTGCGCTCGCCGGCGAACCAGGCCACCGCCCAGGCCAGACCGGTGTGCAGCAACGCGATGGCAGGGAAAGTGCCGTGTGCGGCGGCGGTTGCGGCCAGGTGCGCCGCGAGCAGCCCACCGTCGAGCATTCCGCGAGAATCACGCCGGCCGGATCGAGCCCGCCCGATCCGGGGCGGGTCGGGGCGACCCCGCCGTGCCGCAACAGCGCCAGAGTGCCCGCGAGCGTCACGGCCGCATCGTACCTGCCCGACAACAGGCCGACGGCGACGCCCGCAACGTCGCCGCGAAGTTCTACCGCGGCGGCACCCCCGGAGGCCTGCTCAACCTGGTCGGCATCGGCATCATCAAGGGCACCGACAAAACGGCCGCGGCCAACGCCTTCGTCGACTTCATGCTGTCCCAACAGGCCCAGCAACTGGAAGCCACGATCGCCTTCGAGATCCCCGTAGCCAAGGGCGCCACCCCGCCCGCAGGATTGGGCCTACCCACCGCCGACGAACTGATCATGCCCGGCCTCGACCAGCGAAAACTCGAAGACCTCGACGGGACCCGCGACCTGTTCAGACAGGTCGGAATCACCATGTGACGCCGCCGCCCCACACCGTCGCGGGCGCGGCCACCAGAAACCAGAACGCGACCGTGCAAGGCGTCTGGTTCGTGTCCGGGCCGGCGGTCGGGCGGAGTGTGGTGTTCCTTGCTGCTCGGTAGCTGTAGACCACGTGGGAGGTATCTCGTCGATGTCGTACTCGGCGATGAGGCCGGCCTTCTTCGGGATCGGTGATGTCGATGATGTCGACGTCCAGACCTTCCTCGTTGTCCACGATGACGGCGTAGGCCTTGTCGCCGGCGTCCCAGGCGAACACGCTGTGGATGTCGTTCGACGCCTTCTTACTCTGGCCTGCCACGGTATAGTCGCCGACGCCATCGGCCAGCGGCGTCGGGTGCGCCGGGTTGCTGACGTCGAAGATGTTCATCCCGCCGAAGCCGGCCTTGTCCTTGCACTTCTCGTTGTTGGTGACGAGCAGGTCACCGCTGAAGAACGGGGTATCCACGTGCAGGGCCTGCACGCCCTCACCGGGGTAGCTGCCCTCCTTCGACGCGATGAACGCGACCTCCGTCGTGGTCGCCGGGTTGCGCACGTCGACGACGTGCACACCGTTGTAGTTGCATGTCGTGCCCCCACGCCGCGAGATACGCGAAACCGTTGAACGCACCCACATCGGCGATTTTGTCGGATTCGACGTTCTTGAGGCGCAATTTGCCGACCAGATCGACGTTGGCGTGACCGGCCGGTCTGAAAAGTCCTGCGCTGATTGGTTCTGCGAC
>JBKOXV010000141.1:0-2256 GCA_046725105.1 bacterium
AGGCGGCGAACGAAGTCGAGCCGTCCGTCGGGCATGCGCCGAGCGTAGTGGCGGCGCTACACGCGCGTGCTCAATACGACCAGTTGCCCATCCGAGCCGAGGTCGACCGGCGCCGACTTGGACGGGTTGAGCACCACTCCCGACCCCCCGAGCCCGCCCCCGGACCCGAGGCGGTAGCCGAGCACGATCTCGTCGCGCGCGCTCGCCGCCGCGACGTATGACCCGAACGCGTGCGACCCGTCGCCGAGGTATGCGGTCGCCGACTTCAGCGTGATCGACGATCCCTCGATGTCGAACAGGTCCCGGAACACGGCGTCGAGCTCCGGCCGTTCCGAGAGCTGGGCCATCGCCAGGCTCGACAGCACGTCGCTGACGATGAGGTCGTCGGCGGCCGTGACGCGTCCGAGCTCGACGTCTCTCGAGTCGAGGAGCTCCGCAACGATCCGCGGTGATCCCTTGGAGCGGTCCAGGCAACGGTGCAGCTGCAGCAGCGTCAGGAGCGTGCGGGCGTCGGCCTCGGCCGGTGTCACGCCGCTGCGGTAGCCGAGCAGGATGATGTGGTCGAACGAGCGAGTCGTGGCGGTACGCGTGACGATCTCCGGGTCCCCTCCCGTCGGGGTGAACGTCACGCCGAGATTGGTCGTGCCCAGTGCCACGACGCCTTGCGGGTCGACGAGGTCGTCTTCGACCAGCTCGTTGTCGACGAGCACCTCGACGCTCGAGCCGGGGGCGACGAACTGGTCGAGCTCCTGCAGTACGCGCGGGCCCAGCGAGTTCCATCCGACGACGAGCAACGCCTCGGCCTGCCGACCGCCGAGCCCGTCGGGCGACCTCGCCGAGGTGACGTCGGCCTCACGGAAGCCCCCGAAGACGACGGTGTCGTCGTCCTCCGAGATCGCGATCACCGAGTCTCCGGGTGCGAGCACCGTGTCCATCGGCGGATTGAGACGAATATCGCCCGCCGACGTGGCTATGCCGAGCACGGCGGAGTCCTCGAAGCCGAGGAGCGCGTCGGAGAACGTGTGGCCTTCGAGCTCGGGCACACGCTGGAAGTAGATCTCGTCGCCCTCGAAGTCGAGGAGCTCCTGGTACACGGCGCTCAGCCCGGTCTGGCGGCACGCTTGGGCCGTCACACCCGCGATCACCGCCGACGACTGCACGGGAATCACGCGCCCGCCGCTGTTCTCCCGCAGCACCTCGGCGTTGCGATCGTCGTTCAGCTCGACGACGACGTGCGCCTGCTTCAGGTCCGGGTCGCGCGCCATGACGGCGAGCACGGACTTGACGGCTTCGGCGTCACCGTCGTCCTCGGCGCCGCCGAGCACGATGATCGACCGCGCGCCGCCGGCGTTGACGATCTCGAGATCGAGCGGGTTCGTCGGGTCGCCGCGGCGGCAGACGATGCGAGTATTGCTGGTCTCGCCGACGCGCGCCCGCAGCTCGTCCTCCATCTCCACCTTGTCCATGCCGGCGAGGATCGCGATGCAGCTCCGAGGCTGGTTGGCGTTGGCTTCGACGATCTCGCTGACGATGGCGAAGAGCCGCGGCGACCAACCCAGGATGAGCGTGTGGCCCTGTTCGACGACGAAGCTGCGCCCCTTGCGCAGCTCGCCGATCTTCTGGTCGATCCCGGTCGCGATGATGCCGATGAGGGTGCTGGCGATGAAGATGCCGGACAGCGTCACCAACAGGGCCACGATGCGGAGGAGCCAACCGCTGTCGCTCGCCATCGTGCCCGGGTCGATGACCCGCAGCAGGCTCTGCCAGAACGCCTCCAGCACGCCGACGTGCTTCTCGTCGTTCACCGCGGCCCGGAAGACCGTGAGCACGACAGCCGCGCCCACGACGATGCCGGCGGTGATCGCCGCCAGCCACAGGATGACGACGCGAGTGCCGCGCGAGAAGGCGTTGTCGACGCGGTAGCGGAGACGATCGCCGAAGGTGACCTTCCTCCCCCGGGCGCGGGGCGCGAGCGTCGCCGTCCCTGCGCCGTGAACACGGCGGCCGTACCGCCAGGGCTGGCGGCCTTGCTTCATGCCCTACTTCGCCTTTCCGTCCGCGCCGGTCACGGCGAGGTTGCCCAGCCAGACGGGCGTGACCATCACGTCGACCGTAAGGACGTGGAGCCGGCCGCTGCGGAGTTTCGTGGCGTCGATCCCCTCGCCCTCTCCGTCGACGTGCCCGGCGTTCCCGAGGGCGTCGACGCGTCCGCCCGGCAGAGCCACCCGGTACAGCATGTTGGCGTCGTCGTCGGTC
>JBKOXV010000147.1:0-7046 GCA_046725105.1 bacterium
GACCACCACTGCGCAGCGTGACCACCCCCGACCACTCCACGCCCCCCTTTTCGCCTGTGGCGCCCGTTGGTGCGAAAACCGCCCCATCCGGCGACACAAGCGAGCGGCGCGGCCGGCCGACGGGGCGGGCGCGGTGATCCGGCTCACCGCGAGTGACGTTCAGAGGGCGGTGAGCTTCACGACGGCGACGAGCAGGAGCCACAGGCCCGCCCACGCCAGGATGGCCAGGCGCAGGCCCCGCACCGCGATCCAGATCGTGGCCAGCACGGCGAGGCCGACCACCACGTCGTGCGCGAAGATGGCGGCGGCGATCCACGTCGACCCGGTGAGGTGAAGGGCGTCGCCGACGGCGCTCTTGTCGATGAGGTCGGTGAAGTCCGACGGCGAGGCCACAGCGACGGCGGCGTTGACGAGGAACACCCCGGCCAGCCCGACCACGAACACGATCTCCAACCAGCGGTGGTGGACCGGGTGCTGGCGGGGAGGAGCCTCCCGCATCGGCGGTGCCCAGGACGCGCCGGCGTCGTACGGGGGGTCGCCGACGCTCATGCCGACGAGACGCGCGTCGACGGCTCGGCCTCGAGGGGCGCCGACGGGTCGAGCGTGACCGGTTCGTCGAGACCCGGAGCCGCCACCATCGACCGCTCCACCGGCTCGACACCGGCGACCGTGAGGCTGGTCTCGAGGCGGTCGACGCGGCGCCGCGTCGCCGTCCCGAGGTGGTACAGCTCCTCGAAATAGCGTTTCGACTGCGTGGCCAGCAGCCCCAGGCTGATGAGCTGCACGGCGACGACGAAGCTGAAGCCGCCGACGATGAACGACTGAGGCCGATCGTCCCACGTGTTGGCGAAGGCGGCGTAGAGCCGGTTGTCGATGCTGCCCGACACGGCAAAGAATTCCTTGGCGACGGCGATGCCGACGGCGCCGAGCGTCCAGGCCGAGACCACGAGGAGGATCAGGCCGGGGATCACGAAGAACACGATCGGCCGGAACAGGAAGCTGGCAAAGACGAGCAGCTTGGACGTGTTGCTGACCTGGAGGCTGACCTTGCGGCCCTTCATCCGCTCGGACTGGTCGCTCCAGTCGAGGTGGGCGGGGATCTCGACGACGCGGGCCCGCATGATCTGGGCCTTGTAGAGGATCTCCGTGTTGATCTCCGGCCCCATGGCCTTCAGATCCAGGCTCCGGATGAACGGCCCGTCGTAGGCCCGCACCATCCCGGTGACCGTGGCCACCCGCGAGTGCGACAGACGCGACAGGAGCTTGTTGACGCCTTTGCTCATCACTCCCCGTCGCCACGGGATGGCGCTGGTGCGCCCGCCCTTCATGTACGGCGACGCGACCACGACACGGGCGTGCTTCTCGACCAGGGCGTCGAGCATGCGGCCGATGTGGTCGGGCGAGTAGCTGAGGTCGGCGTCGAAGGTGACCACGTAGTCGCCCTTCGACTGGCCGAAGGCGTACTGCAGGGCCTGGCCGAGCCGGAAGTTGACCTTGTGATGGAGGACCAGCACGCCCGAATGCGTCTTGGCGAACACGTCGGCGATGTCGCCGGTCTCGTCGGTGGAGCCGTCGTCGACGACGATCAGCTCGAACCGGTACCGGTCGTGGAGCGTGCCGAGGTACGAGTACACCGCTGTCAGCGAGCCCATCAGCTTGAGGGCCTCGTTGTAGGCGGGCACCACGACCGTGACGAGCGGCCGGGGATCGGACGCAAGTGAGTCGGTCATGACGCGGCCTCCAGCACCGGCGTCGCCGCCGACGCCGGCTTCACCGCCAGGCCGTCCCTCAGCGCCAGCCCGGCGGCATGGTCGCGCAGCGGCACGACACGGAACTGGCGGCTCAGCTCGCGCAGGCACATGCCGACGACGGCCCGTTTGCGCTCACCCGTCATGCCCATCCCGGGGAAGAACCCGAGGGCGTCGACGTCGTCGGCGCCCAGGAAGTCGAGCGGATGGAGCAGGATCGACGGCTCGACGCCGGCCAGGCGGCACAGCCGCAGCGCGTTGGCGAAGTACTGGCGGGCCAGAGCCGGCGACGGCCCGGCGAGATACAGCACGTAGCTCACGTGGATCGGCAGGCGCGCCACCGGCATGGTGGTGACCGGGATCTCCAGCAACCGCTGGGCGCCGACCTGCCACTCGTACGGCTTGAGCGGTCGGAGGCCTTCCCGGAAGCCGCCGAACAGGTAGGCACGCTCGGCTCGCTGCTCGGCGGTGAGCTGGGCCGATCGGAAGTAGTAACGCCGGGCCAGCGGGCCGATCACCATGGGCAGCGTCGAGCAGTCGTACCGATACCCGCGGTCGACCAGCACACGCAGCACGTCGGCCGAGAGGCTGTAGCCCGGCCCCCGGAACCCGACGGGGTGCTGGCCCGTGACGTTCTCGATGGCGGCCTCGGCCCGGCCCAGCTCGTCGTCGATCTCTGCCGGCGTGTACCGGTGGAGCCACGGCTGATGCCGGAAGGAGTGATTGCCGATCTCGTGGCCCGCCTCGGCGAGGGCGCGGATCTGCTTCTCGTTGCGGTCGAGGGCGGCGTCCTGTCCGACCACGAAGAACGTGATGCACAGCCGGTGCTCGCCCAGCGCCTCGAGCGCCGTCGGGACGAGAGTGTCGAGGTAGGAGTCGTAGGCGTCCCAGCCCTCGTCGCCGTGGGTCATCTGGTAGGCCCACAGGTTGTCGAGGTCGAGCGACAGGGAGGCGAGCGGTTTCATCCGAGGAACTCCCCCACCAACCCGAGCGTATCGTTGACGTTGAGGGTGGCGAAGGGAAGCTGGGCCGACCCCACCAGATGCAGGCCCGGCACCGACGTCGACATGGCGGGCATGCGAGCCGAGTAGCCGAGCGTGGGGACGGCGAACACCCGTCGCACCCGCGACACACGGAAGGCCGCCACGTCGTCGTCGCGCCAGGACGGGTACATCCGCCGGAGATACGGCAAGAAGCCGGCCCGAATGTCGTCGTCGGTGGCGTCGAACATGGGGCTGTCAGGCGCGACGTACTTCGGCAGGTAGACGAGGTGGCGGCCACCGAGCTCGGCCGGATCGACGAACGCCGTCATCTCGACGACGGCGGTGAAGGGCGTCTGCGGATCGGTGATGTACGTGAGGTAGTAGGGGCCGAGTGGCCGTTCGAGCAGGAGCGACGCGCACACGATTCCCATGTAACGCACGCCCCGCAGCCGAGTGGCCTCCTGGGCGGTGAGGTCGGGGCACAGGTCGGCGGCGAGATGGGAGTTCGTGGTGACCACGACCTGGTCGAAGTGCTCGCTACCGGCGTCAGTGTCGACGGCGAGGCCGTCGCCGTCGCGTCGCACGCGACGCACCGGCGAGCCCAGCACGAGCTTCACGCCGTCGGCGCGGAGGGCTGCCGGCAGGCCGTCGAACACGCGCCCGTAGCCGCCCGGCACGTAGCCGAACATCTCCTTCTTCAAGCCGGTACGCCGCGCTGCGTAGAGCCGTTGGATGGTGGCCCAGATGAAGGCCGCCGACGCGTCTCGATAGCCATCGCCGAGCTTGGCCCGCAGCAGCGGCTGCCAGAACGTCTCGAACGTTCGCCGACCCGACCAGCGGCGCAGCCAGGTCTCGACCGGGATGCGCTCCATGCGCTGACCGTTGCCGATCTTCGATCCGTACAGGATGGTGCCGGCGAGGCGGGCCTTGTCGATCGGGTTCAGGCCGGGCAGCTTGAGGAACTCGACGCTGTTGGACACAGACCGCAGCGTGTCGTCGGTGCCGTAGTAGCCGGCCTTGGTCTCCACCCAGCGCAGCTCGTCGGCCAAGCCGGCGATCCGCACCAGCTCCTGGGTCCGGCGGTCCGACAACAGCGTGACGTGGTAGTGGCGGTCCCAGGTGACGTCACCGAGCTGCCATGCCGCCGCCAGGCCCCCGATCTCGGCCGCTCCTTCGATCAGGGTGACGTCGTGGCCCTGCTCGGCCAGGCGGTGCGCCAGCATCAGACCCAGCACGCCGCCGCCGACCACGCCCCAGCGCGCCATCGTCACCCCGGCGGCGTGAGCTCGCTCACGCGGTTGTCGGCGATGGCGTAGCGCAGCCCGCAGGCGGCGCACTCGACGTCGTCGGAGTCCGGCAGGACGCCGTCCGCCGCACGGGCGAACGGCTCTCCGCAGCGGCACACGGCGGCGGCGGTGCGAGCCGGGTGGCCGACGACGAGGTGGAAGTCAGGCACGGAGCGGGTGACGGTAGTCGCCATCCCGACCATCGAGAAGCGTCCCAGCTCGATTCCGGGGCCGATCGTGGCGCGGGCCCCGATCGTGGTCCCGGCCCGTACGACCGTGGCCAAGGTGTGCTCGTCGGGGTCCGACGGCCGCAGCTTGGTGAGGTCGGAGGTGGCGGCGCGGGGGTAGCGGTCGTTGGTGAAGGTGGTGCCGGCCGAGATCATCACGCCGTCCTCGATCGTGACGGCCGTGCAGATGTAGACGAAGGCGTTGATCTTGACGCGATGGCCGATGGTGACGCCGTAGGCGATGTACGTCTTCTCGCCCACGATGCAGTCTTCGCCGATGGTGGTGGCCGGCCCGCGGATATGGACGGCGTCCCACACCGACGAACCGTCGCCGATGGTGACACCCCCCTCCACGATCGCGGTCGGATGGAGGCGCACACCGGGCACGGTCACTCCTCCAGCTCGGCCAACTTGACCCAGCCGCCCCGTCGCAGCGATTCGTAGGCGGCGTCGATGCACGTGGTGGCGGCCAGGGCATCGTCGGACGTGACGCTCAGCTGCGCCTCGCCTCTCACGGCGCGGCAGAAGGCGTCCACGGCGCCAGCCATGGCGGGTCCCTTGGCGTAGCCGGACCCGATCGGCTCCCACTCGCTGCCGTACTCCCGCCACGCCGACTCCCGCCAGCCGACGCGGATCTCGCCGAGCGTCCCGTAGACGCGCAGGAAGTCGGCCAACGACTTGTCGATGCTCCAGGACAGGTCGACGTGGGCGTCGACGTCGGCCTCGGTGCGCACGTGGAGACGCGCCGTGTCCTCGACCACGAAGCCGGCCGGCCGGCTCGACTCCACGGCGAGGATTTCCGACACCGGCCCGAGAAGGTGCCGGATGAGGTCGACGGAGTGCGGCCCGTTGTCGGCGATGACACCGCCGCCCGACACGGCGGGGTCGGCGTTCCAGCGGTTCGCCATGTCGACCCGCGACGTGAAGGCGTTCTCGACGAGCCGGATACCGCCGATGCGACCTTGCGCCATCAGCTTGGCGGCCCGGTTCACGTCGGCGCAGAAGCGGAACTTCGTGGCCATGGTGAGGATCACGCCGGCGTCGGCGGCGATGGCGATCATCCCGGCAGCGGCGTGACGGTCGATGGCGAGGGGCTTCTCGGACAGCACGTGGACGCCGCGCCGGGCGAACTGCGTGGCCAGCGCCACGTGGCTGACGGGCGGGGTGCAGATCACGATGGCCTCGAGGCCATCGACGCCCGCCAGGTCGTCGGTGCTGGTGAAGGCCGGGCAGCCGAGGGCCCCGGCCAGGCTGGCGGCGACTCCAGGACGCACGTCGGCGATCCCGACGCAGGTTGCCGTAGTGGACGTGGCCAGCAGGTCGGCGTAGGCGCGGGCGATGCCGCCGGCACCGACGAGCCCGACGCGGACGGGCTCGCTCATCGCGCTCCTCGATCGGCCTGGGCGCCCCGCCGCTCGCTTGTGTCGCTGATTGGGGCGGATTCCGCCCCAACGGGCGCCACAGGCGCTGAGGAGTGCAGTGTCTGAGGCATGGTCAGGCCGCTCCGAGGGACTGGACGGCCTCGATGGTGCTGGTGGCGAGGTAGTCGACGTGCTCGTCGGTGAGGCGTTCGTTCCACGGCAGGACGAGCGCCTGCTCGAGGCCGGCGAAGGTGCCGGGGAACCGCTCTGGCGAGTAGTCGACGGCTTCGGGGCGGGCCAGGGTGAACGGCCAGCGGCTCCTGCCGAAGGTGACCTGGTCGGCGATGACCTTGCACCGGAACGCCGGCTTCTGGATGTACCGAGGCGCGGCGGCGATGTCGTAGAACTTGAGCGCCTGGGCGACCGCACCCGGTCCCCCCGGAATCACCTCGGGGTCGATGCGCAGGCAGAACCGCCAGTAGCAGTGCACGTCGTCGGGCGCCACGACCGGCGTGCCCACGCCGGGCCGTCCCTCGAGCCGCTCGGCCAGGCGATCGGCCGCCGATATCCGCGCCTTGACGTTGGCGTCGAGCTTCTGCAGCGAGGCGAACAGCACCGCGCTCTGCAGCTCGGTGATCCGGCAGTTCAGCGCGAGGAACTCGTGGTCGGGCTCGGGCTCGCCGTAGGGCCAGGCCTTGTTCACGAACACCCGCATGCGTCGGGCCAGGGCGGCGTCGTTGGTGACGACGAAACCGCCTTCGCCCGACGTGATGTGCTTGCCCTGCTGCGTGCTGAAGCACCCGATCTCACCGAGAGTGCCGACGGGCCGGCCCTTGCTGAGGGCGAGATAGGCCTGGGCCGAGTCTTCGATGACGGGGATGCCGCGCCGCTCGGCGAGGGCGAGGATGTCGTCCATCGGGCACGGGTTGCCGAACAGGTGGGTGGCGACGATGGTCCGCGTGCGCTCCGACAGGACCGCTTCGACGGTGGCGGCGGTGACGTTCATCGTGTCCGGGTCGACGTCGGCAAACACCGGAATCGCGCCCTGGTACAGGATCGGTGCCAGCGCGCCCATGTCGGTGATCGACGTCGTGACGACCTCGTCGCCCGGGTCGAGGTCGTAGGCGGCGACGGCGGCGTGCACCGCCGCCGTGCCCGACGCGCACGCCACGACGTGATCGACGCCGAGCAGTTCGCTGATCGCCGACTCGAGCCGGGGAGTGAACTCACCCTTCGTGGCGGTCAAGGTGCCGCTGTCGAGCACGGCGCGCAGGGCGTCGAGCTCTTCGGGACCGAACGACCGGCCGCTCGCGTTCTGGTCGGAGGGCAGCTGGATGGCCGACACTACGTCTCCTCGCACTGGGGGTTGGCTGACAGGCGCCCGCTGGTCGGACCGATCGCGAGGTCGATTCCGTCGATTGCTCGGCGACCGGGACCGGCC
>JBKOXV010000180.1:0-7466 GCA_046725105.1 bacterium
GCATTGGATCGGCGTCGGCGCCGCCGCCGACCTCGACATTCCCGTTGCTCTGGACTTGCACGGCCCCCTCATGATCGAGACGGCGTTCCAGCGGCGCCCCGACGTCGACCCGGTCGAGCTGGCCAAGGTGAAGCTCGACGCGTTCCGGCGCGCCGACTTTGTCACCTGCGCCGGCCCACAGCAGCGCTTCTACTTCCTGACGTGGTTCCTGCTGAGCGGCGGTGACGTCACCGCGGATGCGATCTCCGTCATCCCGGTGTCGCTTCCGCCGGAGTCGCCCGAGCACGAGTGGCCGTCGCGGGAGGTCGACTTCGTGTACGGAGGGATGTTCTTGCCGTGGCAGGACCCATCCGTGAGTCTCCTCACCCTTGTCTCCGTGCTCGAGTCCGAGGACGCGGGGCATCTCGACTTCTTCGGCGCGCGTCATCCGATGTACCCGGACATGGATACGCCCGTCCTCGACCAGCTCGAACGCCGGTTGAAGGAATCCACGCGCGTGACGGTCCACGGGCTCTGGCCTCGGGACCGTCTACTCGAGCATTATCGCCAGTCCTGCGTCGCGATCGATCTGATGCGCCGTAACAGCGAGCGCGAGCTGGCCTTCACCACCCGCACCGCTGAATACCTCTGGTGCGGGCTGCCGGTCATCTACAACGACTACGGCGAGCTCACGTCGATGATCCGAGAGTACGAAGCCGGCTGGATCGCTTCGCCCGAGGATGCCGACACGCTCCGGGAGCTACTGCGAAAGATCGTCCACGATCCGGGAGAGATCCGGCGGCGGAGCGCGAACGCGCGGCGGCTGGCGAGCGAGCGATTGAACTGGGCGCGAACAACGGACCCGCTCGACCAATTTTGCCGCAATCCCGTGCGTCGGAGGCTGTCAGAGACATCGGCACTGGTTGTGGGCCGCCGCGACGGCGACATTTCGCGTGACGAAGTCACAGCGCTTCGCCGTAACGCAGACATGTGGCGTGACGAACTCACCGCACTTCGCTCAACGAGATCGTTTCGAGCGATCGAACCGATGCGTCAGGCATACGGTCGCCTGCGTCGAGCCGTCGACCGGTGGCGACTGCGCTAGCGTCGTCGGCGCAGCCGCGAAGCCATCCGTAGGTAGCCACCCAGAGCCCGGAGACGCCGCAGCGGGATGCGCGGGCGCGGCGCCTGCCTCCGCAGCATCGGGTTCACGACATCGCGCCGGGTGTAGGAGGCGGTGACGAGCATGTAACGGGCGAGGGCCTTGACCACCAGGCGGCTGTCGGCGTGCCGGGTCAGTACGAGCAAGCGGTTGCGCTCGTTGTAGTAATCGAACAGCGCCGATCCCTCGACGGTCGACGCAGAGTGCACGTGGCGGACGACCGAGTCCGGCACGTACCGGTATCGCCATCCGCGCTCGCGTCCGCGCCATGCGAGCTCGAGGTCCTCGTAATAGAGGAACAGCTGCTCGTCGAACAAGCCGACGTCACGCAGATAACCAGTCGTGAGCAGCACTGCTCCGCCACACCACGCGAAGACGTACTCGGGGTTCTCGAATTGGCCGTGGTCGCGTTGGAGAAATCCGCGGTCTGCGCCATACCCGTCGCCGGTGAGCACGGTACCGACATTGTTGACGACGTCGAAGGGTCGGCCGTGCAGTGGCACCGTGTGCCAGTCCGGACGGATTCCGACCTCGATCTCCGATGGGTGGCCGCCCGAGCGAAGCGAGACGGCCGTGACCTCGTCGGCCGCCAGCCGGAGCTGGCATTCGTCGGCGGGGTTCTGCTCAGCCACGGGGACCCGCAGCGCGGCGCGCCCGGAGGTCCACTGGAAGGTCGACTCCGGCTCCGGACCTAGTTCGGGCCCCCAGAAACCCTCGTAGAGCTGCGTGTCGCGCCAAACATCCGATCCGGTGACGCGGGTCCCACTCAAGCGCACGCCGAGCCGGCGGCCATCGAGGCGACCCGGACGGTGGGTGCCGCATCGAAGCTCGACCTCGCGAAAGTGTGAGGCGAACACGATCTTCGGACAGGCGGCTCCGACGGTTGGATTCCGGCGAAGCACACGCGCGAGTGGCGCGAGCCAATCGGGCTCGACGAGCACATCGCTGTTCACGAGAGCGACATAGTCGACGCCGCGGAGATCGCGCAGCGCGAGGTTGCACCCGCCCGCGAAACCAAGGTTGCGGTCGCTGGTGATGACCCGCACATGCGGGAGCTGATCGTGCGTCCTCGCGACGACGTCATCGGACGACGCATTGTCGACGAGCACGACTTCGAAATGACCGACGGGCCACTCGGTTGCGCACAGACGGTGGAGGCAGGCGAGTGTCAGGTCGCCGCCGTTGTAGTTGAGGACGACGGTGCGAACCGTGCCCGCCTCGCTCACCACAGCAACTGGCGGACGAGCCGCTCCAGCGGCTGCCGGTAGTGCGGGAGGAGCGGAAAGCCGCCGAGTCGGAGGGCGGCGTTGTCGAGTACGGAGTTGGCCGGACGTGGCGCCGGTCGGGGCGGGTCGAGGTCGGCGGTCGCGATCGGTCGCACCCGGCCCGGGTCGAGACCCGCGACCTCGAGCACCGAGCGGGCGAACTCGAACCACGACACCGCTCCCTGGTTCGTGACGTGGAACAGGCCAGGTCGCCGCTCGACAGCCAGCCGGCGGATCATCGGCGCCAAGTCGTCGGCGAAGCTCGGCTGCCCTCGTTGGTCGTCGACGAACGTGAGCTTCTCGTGCTCACCGGCGAGTCGCAGGATCGTCTTGACCATGTTGTGACCGTGCAGGCCGCACACCCACGATGTCCGCACGATCGTGGCGCCGGAGTCGACCTCGAGTTCACCGCCGAGCTTGGACCGCCCGTACACGGAGACGGGGTTCGGCGTGTCCCATTCGACGTACGGCTCGGGCTTAGTGCCATCGAACACGTAGTCGGTCGAGATGTAGCAGAGCCACGCTCCGACACGGCGAGCGCCTTCCGCCACATGACGGGTTCCGAGCGCGTTCACCCGGAACGCACGGTCGGGATCGCCCTCGCACGCGTCCACCGCGGTCCACGCGCCCGCGTGTACGACGGCGTCGGGTGTCGACGAGGTGATCGCCTGCAGCACAGCGTCCCGATCGGCGACGTCGAGAGTGGCGTGATCGGCGGCGATCACCTCGTGCCCCGAGAACGCGTCAACGACCTCGCGCCCGATCTGTCCTCCCGCGCCGGTGACGAGTACCCGTGTCACCCGCGTCACCGATTCGACCAGGCGGACCCCTCGACAACCGGTGCCCGTTCCCGCAGCGGTTCCCACCAGTCGCGACGCCCGGCGTACCAGCCGACGGTCTCGGCGAGGCCCCGATCGAACGGGATGGCGGGCTGCCAGCCGAGCTCGCGGCGGATCTTCGACCAGTCGAGCACGTAGCGGCGGTCGTGGCCCGGGCGGTCGGGGATGATCGTCTTGAGCTCGCGGGGCTTCCCGAGCTCGGAGAGAACGGCGTCGGCGATCTCCTCGATGCTCTTCTCGACGCCCGTGCCCACGTGGTATGTCTCGCCCACGCGCCCCCGCTCGAGCACAGCGTCGATGGCGGCGCAGTGGTCGAGGGCGTGGATCCACTCGCGTCGGTTCTCCGTCGATGCGTACATCTGCAGCGGTTCGTCGTCGAGCGCGCTCGTCACGAAGACCGGGATCACCTTCTCCGGGAACTGGTACGCGCCGTAGTTGTTCGCACAGTTCGTGATCGTGACGGGCAGCCCGTAGGTCTCGTGGTATGCGCGCACGGCGTGGTCGGCGGCCGCCTTCGACGCGTTGTACGGCGTCCGAGGACGGTACGGAGACTTCTCGGTGAATACCTCGTCGGTGTCGAGCGCGAGATCCCCGTAGACCTCGCACGTGGAGATGTGGTGGAAACGCCCGATCCCAACAGTGCGCGCCGCTTCGAGCAGCGTCTGGGTGCCGATGACGTTCGTGCGGAAGAAGAGCCCGGGATCCAGCACGGCGAGGCTGTTGTGCGACTCAGCGGCGAAGTTCACGACCACGTCGATCCCTTGGCCGCGGAGAACCTCCTCGACGACGTCGAAGTTCGCGATGTCGCCTTGGACGAATGCGATGTCACCTTCGACGTCATCGAGATTCGGAAGGTTCCCGGCGTACGTCAACAGGTCGAACACCACCACGTGATCCTGTGGATGGTGCTCGACCCAGTACCGCGTGAAGTTGGATCCGATGAAGCCGGCGCCGCCGGTGACAAGGAGGTTCATGCGCGCTCTATGTTCGCAGACCGATGTGGGGCCGCCACTGCGGCTCGATCTCACTCCGTAGCGGATTCATCTGATCCCGCTTCGAGAGGATCGGGTCGACGATGCCCCAGTCGGCGCCGATCTCGGGATCGTCCCAGGCGACCCCGAGCTCGTCTGCTGGGTTGTAGTAGCAGTCGACGAGGTACGTGATCGTCATGTCGGTGAGCGACGAGAACCCGTGGGCGATGCCGGGCGGGATGAACACGCCCCGATGGTCGTGGGTGCCGTCGGCTTTTTGGCCGAGATCGAGCGTAAGCGTGGCGCCGTCGGTCGGCGACCCGTCGCGCAGGTCGTGCAGGACGACCCGCGCCCGTCCGTTCATCACGTACCAGTAGTCGGCCTGGTGCAGGTGGTAATGGAGCCCCACGACCGCGCCCGCCTGCCGGTCCCCCCGGTTTCCCTGCACCATCTCGCGGCCGTTCGCGAACCACTCGCGCCGGTAGGTCTCGACGAAGATCCCGCGCTCGTCCCGGTGCACGGCCGGATCGGCGACGTAGACGCCGGTGATCACATCGGACTCGGTGACGGTGGCCATGTGGCTACTTGTTGGCGCCGAAGCGCCTGACGAAGTCGTTCACGGAGTAGTACGCGTCGATGGACTCACCGGCGTCTCCCCAGAATCCGTCGATGACGTCGTACTCGATGGTGCCGGCTTCGACGAAGTGGTTGTTGACGTCGGTGATCTCGAGCTCACCGCGATTCGACGGCGTGAGCGTCGGGAGCACTTCGAAGACCGACCCGTCGTAGAAGTAGACGCCCGTTACCGCGTACGGGCTCGGCGGCTCCTGGGGCTTCTCGGCGATGCTCAGGATGCGGCCGTCTGTGATCTCGGGAACACCGAGATGACGCAGGTGTGTGGGGTCGCCGAGCTCGGCGAGCAGGACGCGCGCCCCCCGCTCTTGGCGGTGAAAGCGCTCGACGGACTGCGCGATGGATCGCTCGAACACGTTGTCGGCAAGGACCACGACGACCTTGTCGCCGTCGGCGAAACGCTCCGACAGGCCGAGCGCCTCGGCGATCCCGCCGGGGCGTTCCTGGTACGCGTAGAGAAGCCGGTCGAGTCCCCACTCGTGCCCGTTCCCGAGCAGACGCAGGAACTCGCCCGCGTGTGTACCGCCGGTGACCAACATGGCTTCGGTTACACCTGCCCGCACCAGCGACTCGATGGCGTACGTGACCATCGGCCGGTCGTAGACCGGCAGCAGGTGCTTGTTGGTGATGCGCGTCAGCGGGTCGAGACGGCTGCCTGTCCCGCCGGCAAGGATCACGCCCTTCACGGCCTCATCCTCAACTCTTCACGATGGTTTCGGCGCGCTCCGCGTCGATACGTGCTGGACCGGGTCCGCAAACGATATCCGATCCGCTGGAGTAGTCGAAGCAAAGACCCAGCAAACGAAGGCGATGACAACGATCGTGTACGCGATCGTCAGGAGCAGGGACGACACAGGTGGCGACCACGCGGGGTGCCTCCAGTATTGGACCTCGCCGTCGTACCCGACCGTGTAGCGGCGAAGGTTCTGCGCGAAGGCGAGGACGTGCGCGACAGAAACGATGGCCCCGATCGCGAACATGAACCGTCGGGTCGCGAGCTGCCGACCGCGTTCGGTCGAAGCGAGCGCGATTGTCGCCAGGATCGGGAGCCCTGCGGCGAGAGGCAGGGTGTAGCGACCCTGCCAGAAGTAACCGCCCGAATCCTCGTACCGCGCGCTCTCGAGTAAGGCCGGCACCGCGATGACCGCGATGAGGAGCCCTATCAGGATCGCCACGTCGCGTCGCCTTGACCACGTGACTGCGAGGAGGAAGACGAAGCCAATGGCGGCGATCCATGGCACCCACGTCAAGGCTGGCGACGGGGTGTCGAGCCAACCGAAGCTGCCGATCATCTCCAGCGCCCGTCCCCAAGTCGCGCCGAACGTGTTTCGGAGGATCTCCGCCGTGGCGAAGTGCGTGGCGTTTGGGCCCTGGGGTGCGACGTCGAGGGGCTTGACGATGGCGTCCCAAGTCACTTGGGCGACGGCCGAAGCGACAATGAGCGCACCCCACAGGCGTGCCCAGTTGGAGCGCGCCAGGTTGACGAGAAGGCGCTTGCTCGTCATGCAAACGAGCGTCAGTGCGATAAGTCCGAGCCAGAGTGGCCCGAGTTGACGGCTCAGCGCCAGAGCACAACCAGCGATGCCGAGCATTGCGACCAACCGATTGTCGAATCGCTCATGTGATCCCGAGACGAGCACGAGGCCCGCGACCCAGAACGTCAGTGATGCTGCGACCTCCAAGACGCTCGGGTTCACTATCCCGCTGACGAACAGCGTCATCGGCGTGAACGCAAGCAGCACTCCTGCGGCGACAAGCCTCGGTGCCGGGGCGCGTCGCACCGCCGTGATGGCAGTCGCGGCGAAGGCTCCCATCATTAAGGCTCCAATGAACCGCATGAGGTATACGACTGCCTCCCCCGGCTGGAACAGCCACGACGCCACACCTACTACGCCGTAGTACGCAGGCGGGTGCCGAGCGGCGGACGTCGCCACGTTCGTGTCGCGGGTCGATCCCGAGAATTTCGCGCACGACGCCGAGGTGTCGCGGTGGAAGGGGAAACAGA
This sequence comes from bacterium, assembly GCA_046725105.1. Taxonomy (GTDB): domain Bacteria; phylum Actinomycetota; class Acidimicrobiia; order Acidimicrobiales; family Ilumatobacteraceae; genus DASXAI01. The sequence continues at coordinate 6,855 of JBKOXV010000180.1, forward strand.
GGGTTCCGGTCGCCGAGCGATAGATACGTGGCGCCCGCACCACGAGGACGTCTTGCTCTTCGCTGCGCTTGGTCCGCGCGCTCGGCTCGTCTCCGGTGAGCTGTCCATGCTCGATGGCGTGGGCGCGGATCACGTGCGCGGGCTCGTCGGGACCCGCGAAAGGTGGATTCGCAAGTCCCCACATCACGCCAAGAGACGAAACGAGGAGGAAGCTCGTCAACCAAACGCGCCGAGAGCTCGAGCGCAGTCTCTCAACCGTCGACGTCAATCCCGAGGCGACTCGTCGAGTGCGCATGATGGGCGGCATCCTACGGGGCTACTTGTTGTGTGAGGCGCGCCCGATCCCGGTTGACCAGTGCTGAGCAGTCAACCGCCGACGAGCCGCTCGTAGAGCTCGAGATGCTGATCGGTCACAGTGTCGAGGGAGAAATGGTCGAGAATGAGTCGCCGCTGACCATCGCCGACGCGCAGCGCGAGGTCCCGATCGTCGAGCAGGCGGACGATGGCTTCTGCCAGCGCTCGTGGATCGTCTGGTGGAACGATCACAAGGTTGTCCCACGAGCGAAGCTCGAGGCCGGGAAAGTTGTCGGCGCGAACGACGGAGACGACGGG
>JBKOXV010000001.1:0-7167 GCA_046725105.1 bacterium
GGCCCGGCTCGTCCGGGCTCGATCCCGACGGCACGCCGATCGTGCGCGACCACGACGTCGTGCCCTCGCTCGTCGATCCCGACGATCCCGACGGCTGGCACGAGCTGGCGCCGCTGGCTCCCGTGGGGTTGCGCCCGGCCCGCCGCCTGGACGTCTGGCGGGACGGCGACCATTACGTGATAGCCGCCCACATCCGCGACTCGTGCACCGACCCGGTTCTCGGCGAAGTAGGCGTGCACGAGTCCAGCCTGGACGCCACGATCGACGCCGCTTCCCTCACCGTCACGACGTTGGAGGCGACACCGCGCGTGCTTCCCTATCCGGAGTGCCCCGCGGCGGCGCCGAACGTGGCCTGGCTCGTCGGCGAGCCCCTCGCCGATCTGCGCCGACGGGTGCTCGACGTCTTGCGCGGCACCGACTGCTGCACCCACCTCAACGACGCCCTACGGGCCCTGGCCGACGTGGCCGCGCTGCTGCGACTGACGGCCGGCTATCTCACACCAACTGCAGGCGACCCCGCTCGTCGAACTCGAGCCGGCACGTCTGGTCGAACCCGAGCACCTGCATGAACCGGCCCATCGCCATGTACTTGGCGATGACCAGTGTGAGCTCGATGATCTCGCCCGTGTCGAAGTACCGGGCCAGACGGGCCATGAAGGCGTCGTCGATGCTCGTCGAATTGGTGCAATAGCGCTCGGCGTACTCGATGGCAGCCCGCTCGGCGTCGGTGAAGCCGGGATGCGTGCGGTACTCGGTGACCGACGTCAGGAGCTCCTCGGTGACGCCGGCGTCGAACGCAACCTGGTTGCGCCATGCCTTGCAGATGGCGCAGTCGTTGATGAGGGCGACCCGCACCCGCACCAGCTCGTGGAGCCGCCAGTCGAGGGTGCTGCGCCCGACCGCCTTCTCCCAGGCGTTGATGGCCGGCTGGAAGTCGGGGCGCAGGGCCATCGCCCGTGCCATCTCGGATCCTTCGCCGGCGGGAATCTCGATTCTGGCCATGCGGCACCGTACCGCAGCGGACTCAGATGCCGTAGATCTCGTTCCACGCCCGCAGCGACCAGGCCTTCACGACGCCGTTGAGCACGAACGGGTCGCCCGCCACGAACGCCTCGGCGGCCTCCCGCGTTCGGAAGACCGACATCGAACCCTCGGCGCGGGGGTCACCGAAGGTGCCGACGAGGAGCAAGTCGCCTCGGTCGTGGAACTCATCGACGCGAGCCCGGTGGGCGGGATAGTGGACCGGAGCCGTCTCGTAGACGTCGTCGGCCGACTCGTAGAACACGACCCACACCGCGGGCGGTGCATCGCTCACCATGGCATCGTCCCACAGCCGGCTGCCGCCGCGGCTATACCGTGGCGGCACGGGGAACGTCTCTGCGGGAGGCATCGTGGACCTCGATCGAGAGCAGGTCGTCAAGACACTCAACGAGATCGTCGAACTCGAGTTGGCCGGGGCGGTGCGGTACACGCAGTACTCGCTGATGGTGTTCGGCCACGCTCGCATCCCCATCATCGGGTGGATGCGCGAGCAGGCCGCCGAGGCCCTCACCCATGCGACGATGGCGGGCGAGGAGGTGACCTCGCTCGGCCAATCGGTGTCGCTCGGCATCGGTGAGCTCGTCGGTACCCATCACCCGGCGGTCGACGAGATGATGCAGGAGATGCTCGTGCACGAGCAGCGTGGAATCGACCTCTATGAGAGCCTCCTCGGCCTGGTGGAGGGCCGCCACGTGTCGCTCGAGGAGTACGCCCGCCAGATGGTCCGCAACGAGCGACTCCACATGGCTGAGATCGAGAAGATGCTGCGCCGGCGGGGCGACGCCTAGGCCCTGCCCGGCCGGCTAGTCCGGGCTGGTCGACCCCGGTTCCAGGCAATACAGGCCGTACGGGCGGCGCAGCACAGGTTGGGCCACGTTGCGCACAGGCGTCCCGCTCGGCGTCACTCCCCGCTCGCTGCCGTGGTGAGCGTGCCCGTGGACGACGAGGTCGGCGCCACCGGTGTCGACGGCCTCGGCCAACAGGTAGCTGCCGAGGAACGGATAGATCTCCAGCCGCTCCCCCTTCAGGGTGCCTTCCACCGGGGCGTAGTGGGTGAGGGCGATCCGCATGTCGCTCTGCAGGTCTCGGAGTCCGTCGCCGAGGGTGGAGGCCAGCTGCTTGGTGTGCCGCACGAAGTCGCGCATCTCCAGCTCGCCGAACTCGCTGGCGCAGGCGCCCGGGAAGCCACCGCCGAAGCCCTTGGTGCCGGCCACGCCGACCGTGACGCCGCCGAAGGTCAGCACCGTCGTGTCGCCTTCCAGCATGGTGACGCCGGCCGCCTCCATCACCTTGGCAATCTCGTCGCCGACGTCCGATGCATGGTCGTGGTTCCCGAGCACGCCGACGACCGGGAAGCCACGGAGGCATTCGAGGGCACCGACCAGCGCGTCGGCTTCGTCGAGGGCACCGACGCGGGTGAGGTCGCCGGCCAACAGGAGAAGGTCGGCGTCGTCGGTGATGCGTTCCGGCTCGGTGCCCAACGGGCACACCGAGTCGTGGCCGACATGGATGTCGCCGACGGCGGCCACACGGATCATGAGACGCGCTCGGTCTCGACCGGTCCGTCGTTGTGGACAACGGTGACGAGGTTGCGGTGCGGCGTCTCGCCCAGGGCCTCCTTCGCCACCTGGGAGACCGCCGTGCGGCGCTCCTCGGTGGCCACCTCACCCGTGATCACCACGGTGCCGGCCACGACCTCGGTCTGGAGGTCTTGTTCGCCGATGCGCTCGTCGGCCACGAGGCGCTCGCGCAGGTGGGCAGCCAGGTAGGGATCGGCCGTGTCGCTCACGACGGCACCTCCGGGGGAAAGACGGCCTCGAGCAGATGGCGCACGGCGGTGTCGGGCACCATCAGGTCCATCGACTGGGCGTACAGCAGCAGGCTCAACACGCGCCGGGGACCGCGCCGGGCCCGCATCAACAGGTACGGCCAGTCGAGATCCACGCCGGCGACGATGGCGAGTGCGTCCCACCAGTAGTGCGCGGTGTCCTCGCTGTGGGCGAGGACCTTGGTCACGACGAGGTCCTCGGGCGGTATGACCTTCACCGTCGTGCCCCAGATCGTCCCTTCGACGGCCCGCTCGAGCATCTGGTCGTCGAGGAACACCGGTCCGCTGGCGCAGCGGATGACGTCGACGACGACGTCGCCGTAGCGCACCTTGCTGAGCCAGGTCGACTCGACCGGCTCGATCTCGAAACCGGCCGAGACGAGGGCGTCGAGGGCGGTCGGTTCGTCGGCGGCGGCGATGAAGATGTCGATGTCGTGCGTCCAGGACGTCCGGCCGAGCACGATCGAGGCCACGCCGCCCATGAAGACGTACGGCACCCCCGCCTCGTCCAAGGCCTTCACGGCGAGCGCCAACGCCTGGTGGAATTGCTCCTCGTTGACGCCCGTGCGCACGGCGCTACCGGTCACGCGCGCTCCCTTCGCAGGTGTGCCAGAGGTGGTTCCCCGTCGCCCGAGCGGGCAAACGTCCGCGATGCTGTGACCGGCACATGACGACGACGCGACGCGGGTTCCTCGCTGGCTCGGCGGCCTCGGCCGCCGTGAGCGTGGTCGGTTGGCGCGCCGCGTGGGCCCGCGGGCCTCGCCTCGACGTGTCGACGCCGTCGCCGTTCACTCTGGGCGTGGCGTCGGGCGATCCGGACCCGAGCGGTGTCGTCCTCTGGACCCGGCTGGCGCCGGACCCGCTGGCGGGGGGCGGGATGCCGCCGGTGGCAACGCTGGTCACCTGGCAGGTCGCCGCCGACGAGCGCTTCAAGAAGACGGTGCGCCGCGGCCTGGCCATCGCCCTCCCGGAGCTCGCCCACTCGGTGCACGTCGTGGTCGACGGCCTCGAGTCGGGCCGCGACTACTGGTACCGCTTCCGCCACCGGGGCGTGCTCAGCCCGGTCGGGCGTACCCGGACCCTGCCCGCCGCCGGAAGCCGTCCGGCGTCGATGCGCTTGGCCGTCGCCAACTGCCAGGACTTCCAGAACGGGTTCTGGCCCGGGTACGCGGCCATCGCCGCGGACGATGTCGACTTCGTCGTGCACCTGGGCGACTACATCTACGAGTACGACCCGAACAGTCGCTTCGCCGACCGTCGCCATACGGCGCCGGAGCGGCCCGGGCTCAACCAGCTGCGCACGCTGGCCGACTACCGGGCCCGTCACGCCCAGTACAAGCTCGACCCGGCCCTGCAGGCGGCCCACGCCGCCCACCCGTTCTGGGTGGTGCCCGACGACCACGAGGTCGAGAACAACTACGCCGGCGTGATCGACGAGATCGACGACACCGGGGACATGCACCAGGACCCCGCCACCTTCGCCGCCCAGCGGGCCGCCGCCTACCAGGCCTACTACGAGCACATGCCGCTCCGGCTCGAGTCGTTCCCCCACGACGGTGGCATCCGGCTCCACCGGTCGTTCGCCTTCGGGCGGCTGGCCGCCATCGTGCTGCTCGACACCCGGCAGTACCGCACGGACCAACCCGGTGGGGCCCCGAACGACTTCGGACCCCAAGCCGCCGGAGACGGGAACGTCGACGGGACGCTCACGGGCCCCCAGCAGGAGACGTGGCTCGTCGAGCAGCTGCGCCGTTCCCCGGCCGCTTGGAACGTGATCGGGCAGCAGACGATGGTGTCACGCACGCGGTTCGTGGCGCCGCCACCGAACAGCGTCCTGAACCTCGACCAGTGGGACGGCTACGGGCCCTTCCGGCAACGCGTCCTCGACTCCATGGCGGCCAGCGGGGCGACCAACCTCGTGGTCTTGACGGGCGACATCCACTCGTCGTGGGTGAACGACCTGCGGACCGACTTCGACGATCCTGCCACGACGATGGCCACCGAGTTCGTGTCGCCGTCGATGTCGTCGGACTTTCCCACCGCGCTGATCCCCGTCGCCGAGCTCTCGAACCGGCTCTTCAACCCCCACGTGCGTTTCTTCGACGGCACTCGGCGGGGGTTTCTCCGCTGCACGGTGACGCCCGCCACCTGGACGACGGAGATCCGAACGTCGGCCACGATCGACTCGCCTCGCGAGCTCGTCACCACCACCGCCACCTGGGTGGTCGACGCCGGGCGGGCCGGCGCCCATCCCGCCTGACACCTACTCGTGGGTGGCGACGCAGAATTCGTTGCCCTCGGGGTCCTGGAACGTCAGCCAGTGCACGCCGTACTCGTCCTTCTCGTGCACGAAGGAGGCGCCGAGCTCCTCGAGCCGGGGCCGGGCGGCGGCGAAGTCGTCGGTGTCGAGGTCGAGGTGGAACCGGTTCTTCGCCGTCTTACCCTCCGGCACCTTGATGAACAGGACGGCCGGATCGGTGGGCGTCCGGTCGACGTAGGCGAAGAACTCGCCCGTGCCCCCGACCGGCCGCTCGAGCACAGCCGACCAGAACTCGGCAAGCAGCGTCGGGTCGTGGGCGTCGAAGGTGAGATTGAAGACTCGCACGCGCCGCGACGTTAGGTGAGGTGCAGCTCTACTACGACGCCCCCGTCCGCGGGGCGCCACACGAGCAGACGATCTCACGTCCGACCTTACCGTCGCAGAGCTCGAGAACAGTGAGGGTCAGCTGCCAGGGTCCGCCGTCGTAGCTGGCGAGGCTCTCGGCGACCCACAGGTCGCCACAACCACGGATCTCGCCGATGCGGAAGGACAGCCGGGACGGATGGACGCGGCGCTCGGCGGCGTCCTGCCAGCGGCGCGCCAACGCGGCCCGCACGTGGAGGCTTGATATCGCCATGCGGGGTTTTACGCCCGCCGCCCTTGCTCGGTTCAGGACGCATCGGTGAGCAGGCCCCGCGCCTGCGCGCGCGGCGCGTCAGGCGGCCGAGCGGGCGGGCGCGGCGGCGGGCGTGACGCCGATCTCGGCGAGGGCACCGGCCAGCTCCTGGCGTAGGAATAGGAAGAACGGCGCCTGGTCCGGCCCGATCTGGTTGAGATAGATGCGATCGAAGCCGGCGTCGACGTAGCCGCGAACGGCCTCCACGATCGGCCCGATGTCGGGCCCGCACGGCGTGTGCTGCGCCGTCGCCTCCACGGTGACCAGCTCAGAAGCCTGATCGAACAAGGCCGGCGTCCGCAACTCCTGTGACAGCTCCCCCGGCACGCCCGACGACCGCCACAACTGGTGGGCGAGGCGCGCGCACTCGTCGGCGTCGGGACCCCAACACACCTTCAGGCTCCCCGAAGCGGGACCCTGGCCGCCGGCCTGCCGGTAGCGCTGCAACAGGTCCCCGTTGGGTCTGGTCGACACGAACCCGTCGGCCATCTCGGCGGCGAGGTCGACGGCCTTCGGCCCGAAGGCGCTCATCATGACGGACGGCGGCCGCTCCGGGCACGTGTACAGGCGCGCGTTCTCGACCGTGTAGTGCGTGCCTCGGTGGGTGACCTCCTCGCCCGTCCACAACTGGCGCATGACGTGCACCGCCTCGGCGAGCATGTCGAGCCGCACGTCAGCGGGCGGCCAGGCCCTGCCGAGGATGTGCTCGTTGAGGTTCTCGCCCGTCCCGACGCCGAGCTCGAAGCGGCCCTCCAGGAGGACGGCCGACGTGGCGGCCGCCTGAGCCACTACGGCCGGGTGGAGCCGCATGGTCGGGCACGTGACGGCCGTCGTCACCCTGAGGTCGAGCGTGGCGCCGATGGCGCCGATCACGCTCCACACGAACGGGCTCTGGCCCTGCTCGTCGAGCCACGGGTGGTAGTGGTCGGAGATCCACAGCGAGCCGATGCCGGCGTCGGCGGCCATGTGCGCCTGCTCCAGCAAGTCACGCGGGGCGTGCTCCTCACACGAGAGGAAGTACCCGAGCTCCGCCACGGCTCACTTCTCGCCGAGGGCCCGCGCCAGCTCGGCCCGTCCCATCTTGGACCGGCCCGGCAGGTTCCGCTGCTTGGCGATCTCGTACAGCTCCGCCCGCGTCTTCGGCTCGCTTCCGCCCGTGCGCTTGCGACGGGCCACGGCGGCGCCTTGCTTGCCGAGGGCCGTGCGCGTCTTGGCGGGGAGCTTCGAGATCGTCTTCTTGGTTCGGGCCGCGGCGGCCGCCTTCTTGATGTTGCGCTTGGCCGCCTGCCGCTGTCGGGTAGATGCCATTACACACCTCCTCGATGTCGCCAGATCGGTACCCGGGGCAGGGCCTTCGTATCC
>JBKOXV010000061.1:0-5851 GCA_046725105.1 bacterium
TGGAACCGGATGCTGCCGAACTCGGACTCGCAGTTCGCCAAGTACGTCGCGCAGCCCGAGCTGGCCAAGCTCCTGCCGGTCCTCTACCCGGGCGTGTTCCCGAACCTGGCCGCCTACACGAAGGACCGCGCCGACCTGCTCGCCATCCTGCTGACGGGCATCCCGGCGGGGGTCATCCCAGGCTTCCAGAACTTCACCGGCAAGACCCAGGCCGACTTGCTCCGCCTCAACGTGGCCATCCCGCCGGCGGCCAGCCCGAACATCCTCGGGATCCTCGGCGGCGACCTGGCCGGCTTCCCGAACGGCCGCCGTGTGCAGGACAACATCGTGGCCGTCGAGCTGCGGGCCGTCGCCGGCGCCACCATCCCCCTGGTCGATCCGTCGTTCACGCCGGACGGCGCGGCGGCGCTCCTCGAGGACGGCACCGCGCCGCCCGCCAGCCTGTCGGCGTTCCCGTACCTCAACCATCCCACGAGCGGCTTCGAGGTCATGCCGCTCAGCGCCTGAGCCATGTGCGAGCACGGCCATCACCACCACTACTCCGCCGGCGAGCAGGCCGCCGGCGGGCCGGTGATGCTCGACATAGGCGCCGATCGTGGTGCGCTCATCGTGTACCTCGATCGCAGCCGCATCGGCACCGAGCTCCACGTCCGGCGCCACCAGGAGGTCGACACCACCCACACCGGCGTGTGGAAACGCCAGCTGGGCTCGCTCCAGCCAGTGGCGGCGGTGTTCCCGAGCCTGCCCGTCGGCCGCTACACCATCGTCGGAGACGACGGCAGCCCGTGGAGCATCGTCGACGTCGAAGAGGGCCGGGTCACCGAGACCACCCTCCCCGGCTGACCCACCGTCCCCTTCCTACCTTCCCCCCTTCCGTCACGCTGGTTTGACCACGTCTGGCGTGGTTCAGCCAGCGTGAAACGGGAGGGGCGAGAGAGTTGCGGTCAGTTTTGGTCCGCAACACCGGGCAGACTGCGGGTCGTGGACACGCCGGTCCGGCTGCTGCGGCTGCTGACGCTGTTGTCGGCCCGGCCGTGGTGGCACGGCGCCGATCTGGCCGACCGCCTCGAGGTCACAGAGCGAACCCTGCGCCGGGACGTCACCCGGCTGCGGGCGCTCGGCTACCCCGTCGACGCCACCACCGGCCCTTACGGCGGATACCGCCTCGGCGCCGCCGGGCACCTGCCCCCGCTGCTGCTCGACGACGACGAAGGCGTCGCCGTCGCCGTGGCGCTGCGGGCCGTGTCGGGCGGCGGCGGCTCGGGTCTCGAGACGGCGGCGCTGTCGGCCTTGACCAAGCTCGACCAGGTGTTGCCGGTCCAGCTGCGGGAGCGGGTGGCGGCGTTGCGCACCGTCACCATCGGACTGCGATCGGTCGAGCTGCCGCCCGCCGACCTCGACGTGCTCGTCGTCATCGCCGTGGCCTGCCGCCGACCGGAGCGGTTGCGGTTCACATACCTCGACGGCCAGGGCAACACCACCGACCGCCTCGTCGAGCCGTTCCGCCTCGTCTACACGGCCCGCCAGTGGTACCTGGTCGCCTTCGACACCTCACGTCAGGACTGGCGCACATTCCGCGTCGACCGGATCAGCGAGGCCAAAGGCACGGGCATTCCCTTCGAGCGCGACACCGAGCCCGACGCCGCCGCGCTGGTGGCCCGCGGCCTGGCCCTGGCCGCCCACCCGATCCAAGCGCGGGTGCGCGTCCATGCCGGTGCCGAGGCGACCGCCAGCCAGATCGGTCCCACCGTCGGCGTGGTGGAGTCGAGCGACGGCGACACCACCATCGTCGGCATCGGCGGCGATCTCGACTGGATCTCCACCTACGTCGCCGGGCTGCCGTTCCGGTTCGAGGTGCTCGAGCCCCCCGAGGTACGCGCCCGCGTCCGAGCCATCGGGGCGCGGCTCGTGCGCGATCACCGCGGCTAGGGATGCGGAGGCGCGCCGGCGGTGCGGAGGCGGTCGATGACCGCGGCCGGGATCTCGATGGTCCAGTTGCTGCGGGCGAGATCGGAGCGCGACATCGACACTTCGCCGCCCTCGTGCCCCTGGGCGCGGAAGGCGAACACCCAGGTGCGGCCCTGGTCGAGGACATCGTGGTACTCGCTGGTTCCGTTGACCGCGACACCAGGCAGCAGGAGCCAGCTGCGGTGGCCCGCCGACGCGACCGAGACGTCAACCTCGTACTCACTTCGGTTGGTGATCGTGAGGCGGGCCACGCGATCCGGCTCGTCGAGCAGGACGATGGCAGCCACCAGGACGACGACAGCGGCCACGACGCCGACGACGACGTCGCTCCGGAGAAGGCGGCGCAGGCCGGGCGGGCTCGAGTGCTCGTCACGGGCCTGGCGGGACGTGGTTCGAGGGCTCACGGGCGGTCTCCTACGCGTCTCGAGGCCGACGCGCCCCGGCCCAAGCGGCAGGGCGCACGAAATCAGGCGAGGAGCAGCGCCGGAGGACCTCGGTTCCCGCTGGGGCGCCAGCGCGGGCGGCGGGCGTGGCGCGCCGCCGGAACGGCGCCGAGCGACGTGCAGACCAGGATCACCACTCCGGCGAGGGCGGCGGCCATGCCGGCGGCGACCACGGCGATTCGCTTGGGAGCGGGACGGGACGCGGCCGGCTTGACCCGTGGCGCCGGCGCGCCAGTGACGGCCGCCGCTTGGACCGCGTAGTGGTCGATGGCCGCCTCGACGCCGAGCGACTCGTCGACGGCACGGGGCTCGGCGGCGGCAAAGAGCAACGCCAGGAGTGCCGCCGCCCCGACAGCGGCCAGGCGGCTGGCCCGTCCAACCACGACGGCCACGGTAGCGGCCTTCTACCGGTGCCGGTTCCAGCTGGTTTCCAGCCGACGTGACGGGAATCGACCCAGACGGTGGAAAAGCGTCACTTCGGCGGTGACGGGGCGGCCGACCGGAGCCAGGCGGCGATCTCGTCGCGCCACGCCGCCTTCCGGGCGGGATCGGCGAACGACGCGTCCACGCCGGCGAGGGCGAGCCGGGCGAGGGCGTCGTCGTCGTACCCGAAGACGGCCCGGGCGTTGGCGTACTCGTCGGTGAGCGTCACGCCGAGCATGGCCGGTATGTCGGTGTTCACCGTGACGGCGAGGCCGGCGTCGACGAGCTCCGGCAGGGCGTGCTCGGCCAACGAGGGGCTGAAGCCGAGGGCGACGTTCGACGTCGGGCACACCTCGAGGGCGATGCCGCGCTCGCGCACCTCGGCGACGAGGTCGGCGTCGTCGAGCACTCGCATCCCGTGCCCCAGGCGCTCGGCGTCGAGCGTGTCGATGGCGGCACGGATGCTGTCGGCACCGAGCGCCTCGCCGGCGTGCGGCACGCGGTGCAGACCGGCGTCACGGGCAGCGCGGAACACGTCGGCGAACGGCGCGGCGGGATGGGCCTCGTCGCCGGCGAGGCCGATGGCCACGACGCCGGCGTCGCGGTACTTGGCGCCGAGCCGGACGGTGCGCCACGCCCGCTCGACCGGCCGCCGGCGCGAGTGGTCGACCACGACACGGCACTCGATCCCGAAGCTCGATGCGCCGGCAGCCAGGCCCTCCAGCACGGCGTCGAGGGGGAGCTCTTCGTCGCCCAACCGGTCGCCGTGGGCGCCGGCGCTGAACGACACTTCGGCGTAGCGCACGCCGCTCGCCGCTTCGTCCTCGCAGAACTCGTAGGCGATGCGCCGGAAGTCGGCGGCCCGCTGCAGGCAGTGGCGCACGAGGGTGTTCTGGTCGAAGAAGTCGCCGAAGCCCGTGAACGCGTAGCGGCCGCCGAGGAGGTGGTCGGGCACCGCCACGCCGTTGGCGGCGGCGATCTCGGCGAGCGTGTCCCAGCGCACGGCGTTCTCGAGGTGCACATGGAGGTGAGCCTTGGGCAGCCGGGCCAGATCGCGCATAGCCGACCAGTCTCTCAGGCCGCGGTGGACGACCCGCTAGACAATCGGCATGGGCACGATCGTCGTCGTCGGCTCCGCCAACGTCGATCTGACCGCCTACTGCGACCGGTTCCCCGACGACGGCGAGACGCTGGCGGGCGCGTCGTTCGTCCAGGGCTTCGGCGGCAAGGGCGCCAACCAGGCGGTGATGGCGGCCCGCCTCGGTGCGCCCGTGGCGTTCGTGGGACGCGTTGGTGACGACGGGCTCGGCGCCGAGGTGGTGGCCAACCTCCGCACCCACGGCGTCGACACCACCCACGTGCTCGCCACCGAGGCGACCACTACGGGCGTGGCGCCCATCTGGGTGGATCGCCGCGGCACCAACCGGATCCTCGTCGTGCCCGGAGCCAATGGGCGTCTCACCGCCGCCGATGTTCGCCAGGCCCTCGCCGCCGTCGTGGACGCCACCATCGTCGTCGCTCAGCTCGAGACGCCGCAGGACGCCACGGTGGCGGCCTTCGAGTGGGCGGGCGCCGCCGGCGCCGTCACCGTGCTCAATCCGGCCCCCGCCGCGCCGCTCGCGCCGGGCCTCCTCCGCCTCACCGACTGGCTCATCCCGAACGAGTCGGAGTTCGCGGTGCTGTTCGGTAGCGCCGTCACGGCGGACGGCGCGGCGGCAGCGGCCACCGCGGCGGGTACGCGGCTCGTGGTGACCCTCGGCGAGCGCGGCGCGCTCGTGTGCGACGACGGCCGCGCCACCGAGGTGTCGACGCCTGCCGCCACGGCGGTCGACACGACCGGAGCCGGCGACGCCTTCGTGGGTGGGTTCGCCGTCGGCCTGGCCCGGGGATGGGACGGCGTCCAGGCCGCTCGCTACGGCTGCGTGTGCGGGGCCTTGTCCGTGGCCAAGCCGGGAGCCCAGTCGTCGTTCCCGAGCGCCGCCGAGGTCGAGGCGGTCTACACCAGCTCGTAGCCGGCGGTGCGGCGGGGCGGCCCGCCGCCGACCACGGTCACCCGACCCTGCTCGACGAGATGCAGGAGATGAGCGTGGGTGGACATGGCGGCCGGCAGCCACAGCGTCTTGGGCACGTCGCGGTACACGCGCGGCACGATGTCGGTGAGGCCGGCCGGCCCGTCGGCCAGCACGGCGACGATCTGGTCCGTGCGGTCCTGGCGATGGCCAAGGTACGAACGCAGTAGCGCGGACGGGTCGGTGATGGGCGGCCCGTGCGTGGGCCACAGCACGTCGTCGCCCCGGTCGAGCACCAGCTGGAGGCTGGCGAGGTACTGACCGAGGTGGCCGTCGGGCGGCACGATCACCGTCGTGGACCAGCCCATGACGTGGTCGCCGCTGAACAGCGCCGCCTCCTCCCGCAGCGCGTAACACAGGTGGTTCGACGTGTGCCCCGGCGTGTGGACGGCCTCGATCGTCCAGCCCGGGCCGGACACGACGTCCCCGTGGCGCAGCACGACATCCGGGGAGAACTCGGTGTCGGCGCCCTCGCGCAGCTCCTTCTCGGACGGGGCCTTGTCCTTGGCCGGATCACCGTCGGCATCGGGGTCGCCGAACACGATGCGGTCCGTGGGATCGTCGGGCGGGACGGACCCGTGCGGTCCGAACCCGTAGCTGGGTGCGCCCGTGCGCGCTTTCATCGGGGCCGTCGCCGGCGAGTGATCGGAGTGAGTGTGGGTGACGAGGAGATGGGTGACGCGCTCTCCCGGCTCGAGGGCGCCGGCCAGGGCGTCGACGTGGGCATCGAGGAGCGGGCCGGCGTCGATGACGGCGACATCACCGTGCCCCACGATGTACGTGCCGGTGCCGAGGTAGGTGAACTTGCTGGGGTTCTCGGCCACCACGCGCCGGATCAACGGCGACACCTGCTCGACCCGCCCGTACTGCACGTCCAGCTCGCGGACGAAAGGGATGGTCATGCGCCGTGGCGGATGAACGCCATCGCCTCGGCCCGCGACGCCGCGT
>JBKOXV010000287.1:0-15932 GCA_046725105.1 bacterium
GGCTACATGAGCCTGGAGCACCCCATGGGGATCGTGATCAACTTCGGTCTCGACCCGGACCTGGTGCCAAGCGAGAACATGACGAACGCCTACCTCCGGTTCACAACCTCTGACGAGGCTGTCGCTCTGTACGACGAGTGGGTCGGTCACGTATCGGATGATGGGTTCGTCCACGCGCCGGGGACGACCTACTACGGCATGATCGAGTGGGGGATGACCGACCCGGACGCGAACGCACTCCGGGTCGGCGGCCCAGTCGATTCCTGAGACTGAGCCACCACGCAGAACTGCCGATCGGGCGCGACCCGGCTCCGAGCGCGATCGAATCCTCTTTGCGTCAAGTGGGGGGTTTCTGGGTGTGTTCGGGCGCGCGTCGATGCAGCCTCTCGCGGTCTGGGCGCGGGGCTGGTCGTAGGGTGGTCGCGGGTCCGGGAGTGACTGATCCGAAGAGCCGGCTGTTGTGGGGTGTGAGGCCGGTCACGCTGGATTCAAAGTCGTCCCCGCGTTGTCCTCCCGGGCCCGCGATGTCGTCGGCGTCGCCGGCCAGCTCCGGCTGTGAACGGCGACTCGTCGGTAGTCGGTTAGTCGTGAGTGTCGCTGATCAGCTGTCGGTAGACGACATCGCTGACGCGTCGCTTGAGGGCGCGCAGCGCTTCTTTGGGGGTCTTGCCCTCGGCCTGCTTGCGCTCGTAGTAGACGCGCCCGGGAGCGTCATGGGCGATCTGGGTGAGGGCGGCGGTGTGGATGACGTGGTTGAGCTGACGGTCACCTCGAGGACTGAGGCGGTGGCGGGTCTTGGGTCCCGATGACGCCTCGAGCGGGACGGTGCCGTTGTGGCGGGCGTAGTGGCCGCCGGTCGGGAACCGACGGATGTCGCCGCTACGCCCGAGAATGATCGCGGCGCCGATCGGGCCGACGCCGTACACGTCGGCGACCGACGTCTTCGACGCCGTAACGGCGGCCACGGTGCGGGCCCGGGTGTCGACCAAAGCCCGGTCGAGACGGCGATCTCGGTCACGAACTGGGCGCCGGCCGCCACCCGCTCGACGGTGATCGGATCACTAATGGGCACGCCGGCCAGCAGTTTCGCGGCTCGCGCCACGTTCAGGTGCCGGCCGGTGCCGCCCTCGATGAGCAGACACAGCACGGCGTGTAGGCGGCACACGGTGCGGGTTCGCTGGGCGGTGAGCTGGTGGTAGCGGTCGGCCAGCAGCCGCAGCACGACCCGGTCTTCGTGTTCACCGGTCACGGTGTTCAACGTGGCGTTGCGGAGGGCGACGATGGCGGCGGAACGGGCGTCGTTGGGGTCGCTCTTGTCGATCCGGCCGGTGTCCATCAGCCGGATCCGGGCCGACAGCTTGGGGGGCACGTCGACGACGTGCTCGCCGGCGCCGACGAGCTGCTGGGCCAGCAGCGCCCCCATGCCGGTGGCACCCTCGATCGCCCATCGGCGGGGCTCGAACGCGGCGGCCCACGCCAGCAGCCGGACCCGTTGATGGCGGTCAGCGTCGACCCGGAGCTCTCCTATCACCGCCTCCTGCTCGTCGACGGCGGTGGCGGTGTGGGAACCCTTGTGCGGGTCGATCCCGATCGTGATCACGGTGTGCTCCAAACGTTGAAGTGCGGACAGGGTGCGCCGCCGGCGGGCAGACCTGATGTGGGATGAGATGCCGTTCCTCTTTCGAGCCACGCCGTGGCAGAACCTGACGAACGGTCGCTTCGTTCAGAAGCCAACAACCTGTGGCAGGGCATTCAGGAGACACGCCCGTCAGGTCCCCGACGCTACGAACCCGTCGCGCCGCGCACTCCATCCTCCATCAGGGCAATCTGTGCGGGGAAGGAAGTACTCGAACGTGCCGACAGAGGAGAAGCGTTCAGATGCCAACCATCACCGGCGTGCATCATGTTGCCTTTACGGTGCAGGATGTCGACGCAAGCGCAGCCTGGTACCAGGACTTGTTCGGGATGCAGGTGGTCAGGCAGGCCGACGACGAGACCGTGCGTCGTCGCGTCCTCGTGCATCCCGAATGCGGTTTGCGCATCGGGCTTCTCGAATACCCAGCTCACGCTGACGGGACGTTCAGCGAGTTCCGCACGGGTCTTGACCACATCGCGTTTACGGTGTCCTCACGCGATGACCTGGAAGCATGGCAGGGTCTCCTTTCCGAGAAGGGCGTCACGTTCAGTCCGATTGCTGATTCACCTCTCGGCGCCCTGATAGCGCTGCGCGACCCGGACAACATCCAGCTTGAGCTTTGGGTGGCGCCTGCGCAGTAACCGCGGGGACCTACGACGCGATTCACCGTTCTCAGTGGAAGCTCTGAGTGCATACCTGCCGTTCGGCTCGTCGGGCGCTACCCGCCGTGTCATTTCGCAGACGCACCACTAGGGACGCACGGTGGGCGCCGCGGACAACCCCCGAGCTGATCAGTTCACGGCGTGTCCGGAGTGGACCGAAGTGCCCGTCGCGGCGACGATGGCGTCGGCGACGGCGGCGGGCGCGTCGACGGGGAGGAACGTCGACACATCCGGGACCTCGAGCAGCTGCCCGTCGGCGAAGGCGTGGGCAAGGCGGCGGCCGGTATCGAGGGTGAAGCTGCGGTCGGCGGTACCCCAGACGATGCGCGCCGGGCCGGCAAAGTCGTGTAGATGAGGAGCAGCGGCAACGAGCGCGTTGCGGTCGAGACCCCGGGCGAAGCGGGCGATGTCGATACGGATGCGGCGGTCGGTGAGCGCTGGTGTCAGCCAGTGGCGGGTGAGCTGGGCGTCGCGCGGTGGCCGCATGACGAGACCGAAGCCCAGTGGTGAGTGCCGCAGGGCGCGCAGGCGCATCGGTGCCAGAAGCATGGCCGTGATGCGGGGATGCCTGGCCGCCAGGAACAGCGGCAGGAACATCGTCGGCGGGAAGTTCTCGAAGGCGTCGCAGTTCGTGAGCACGACGCGCCCGATCCGTGACGGCTCATCGGCGAGGAGCAGCTGGCAGATGGCGCCACCGGTGTCGTTGCCGACGAGGGTGACGTCGCGGAGCTTGAGGCCATCGAGGACATCGTTGATCAAGCGGGCCACCCCGAGCGGGGACAAGTCGGCGCCTTCCGCCATCGGCGTGCGGTGGGAGCCGAGCGGCCAATCGACCAGGTAGGAACGGACGCCGGCGGCGGCGAGGCGCTCGGCGACGCCATCCCACAAGCGGCTGTCGACCAGGAAGCCGTGGACGAACACGACCGGCGGCGCCGTGGTCTCGGTTGGTCCCGCGGTGCGGTAATGGATCGTCCCGGAGGGGAGGGTCACGGTCGGCATGGGGAACTCCCTGTATCTTGCGTACAGTCTGTTCCTAACTTACATACCGACTGTACGAATGTCAAGGGTGATGGGGACTCGTCGTACGCAGGCTGATCGAACGGCGGCGACACGGGCGGCGCTCGTGGCGGCGGCCCGGAAGTTGTTTGCCGCCCACGGCTACAACGACGTCGGCACCGAACGCATCGCCCAGGCGGCCGGCGTCACCCGCGGCGCGCTCTATCACCAGTTCGCGGCCAAGACCGATCTGTTCGCCGCCGTGCTCGAAGCCGTCGAGCTCGACCTGACCGCCCGCCTCGTGGAAGTGATCGGCGCCGCCCCGGTTGACGACACGGCCGCGTCGCTGGTCGCCGGCGCCGACGCCTGGCTCGACGCCTGCGCCGAGCCGGACGTGCAGCGCATCGTGCTCCTCGACGGGCCAGCGGTGCTCGGTTGGCAACGCTGGCGGGAGGTCGGGCTGCGCCATGGCCTCGGCTTGGTGACAGCCCTGTTGACCGAGACGATGGCGGCGGGGGACATCCCGGTTCAGCCGGTCGAGCCCCTCGCCCACGTGCTGATGGGTGCGCTGGACGAGGCGGCCCTCTACGTCGCCTTGGCCGACGATCCAGTTCGGGCCAGGACCGAGGTCGGCGTGGTGCTGCGGCGCGTCGTCATCACCGCGATCCTGGGACCACCAGTCGGCGGGGCCTAACGCGGCCTCGCCTTGTCCACGTCACGTGAGCTCGGGGCGGTCGCGCCGCTGCCCCCGCCGTCGCATGCCGAGCTTGCCATAGACGTGGTTGGGGTGGGTTTCGACCGTGTTGACCTACAGGAAGAGTCGACCGGCGATCTCGCGGTTGGAGCGACCCGCGTCGGCGAGCCGGGCGACGGCCTTCTCCTGCGGGGCCAGCTCGTCGGTGGGGATCCGCGTGCGGCCCCGGCCCGCCGCCATTCGGCACAGGCACGCGACGCGTGCCACGTCGCCCCGCACGTTTCAGCGATGCCGACGGCGTCGGCCAGCGCGTCGCGCCGCCGACTCCTGCTGACAGCGAGGAAGGCGCCGTATTGCGTGAGCGCCCACACGCGGGCGCGCCTTCGAGGAACTCGTCCACCGTGTCGGCGTCGTCGATCTGGCCACACGCCAGGTAGGCGTCGAGGGCGTCGGTGGCGTAGTCGATGTGGCATGGATCCGAGACTTCACAGTCACTCAGCAGTCCCCAAGGCCACGTGTTCCTTCCCACTGCGCGCCCCCGGGACTGCACCTCTCGCCACGCGCGTTCGCAGGAC
Organism: bacterium; assembly: GCA_046725105.1. Lineage (GTDB taxonomy): Bacteria > Actinomycetota > Acidimicrobiia > Acidimicrobiales > Ilumatobacteraceae > DASXAI01. The sequence continues at coordinate 4,564 of JBKOXV010000287.1, forward strand.
AGCATGGCCGCCCGACACTTGCAGAGAGGCGCCCAGATCCACCGTTCCGTGACCGGCGATTGGCCGGCGGCGCCCGCCCATATCGTTCGGTCGCAGCGACGAGTACGGCGCTCGTCACCGGCGATGCCGGGCGATATCGGTGCTTGGTGTCGCCAGGGCGGTGACGGGTCAGCAGTTGGCGAGCGCGTCCAGAGCGTCGCAGATCCGGCGTCGGCCGCCGATGCCGAGTTCCCCGAGGCGTCTGGTGAGCACGGACTTCGGTACGGCGCCAAGACTGTCGAACGTGGCGACGCTGTCGTGATCGATCCCTTCCTCGGCGCCCACGGGAATACAGGTGGGGATGTCGCGGACGGTGGTCGTCACCGGCGCGACCACGACGTTGTTCAAGACGGGGATGACCTCGTCACGTGACACGACCAGCACCGGCCGGCGCTTCTGATTGGGTGGCTCCATCAACCACAGCTCGGCTTGGGCTACCACGGCTCGGCCTCCGTGAGCGCGATCGCGTTCGCCGTGGCGAGCTCGTCGTCATCGGGAGTCTGCGGGTGCGCTCGATAGGACGCCACCATGGCGGCGCCGACGCGCGCCCGGTGGACCGAGTCGGCGAGATGCAGGACGCCGCGCCGAATCACAGCCGATCGACTGTCGGCGATGCCTTCGGCGACGAGCTGATCGATCAGGGCGAGTTCGTCGTCGCTGAAGCGGGTAGGCACCGGGGTTGTCATACAGCTGAGTATACGTTCTGTAGAGCACCTGGCGGCCGCCCTGGGTCGCCCAGGCTCGCCGGCACTGGCCGGCAGGCGCCTTCGAACACCGACGTGAGGGCACCCGATGCCGGCGACGGCGACTCTTGGTCAACGCGCTCAGATCCGGCGCTCTTGTGGTGCGATCCGAAGCGATCCCGGTGGGCGACTTCGGTGGGGCCGGTGATGATGGCCAGGCGTCACGATGCCCACTGGCGCGACAGCGTGGTTCAATGCCTGGGCGATCGAACCCGATCGGCGCGGCAGCGCCGTCGCGAACCTACTGTTGGCCACTCACAACCTTGACCGGACCCCGCTCCATCCTGCCGAAAATTGGGATTGACCTGGTGCTTTGCGGAGGTGGACGGGAATCGAACCCGCCGGACGGGGATCGCCCGTCCCAGCCGCTTTGAAGGCGGTGGAGCCCACCAGGTGCCCGGACACCTCCAACCGGCACGATAGATCCGCTGCTACGGTGATCGCCTGTGAAGAAGCTCATCCTGCTCATCGCGTTGCTCGGCGTCGGCATCCTGGCCGCACGGAAGATCCGCTCGACCTGACGCCCGGCTCGTGAACCGAGCCGGCGAAAATCCCCTTGCGGAGGCCTCGCCGACTCGTTAGCTTCTCCGCCCACTTCCCCTCAGTGCCCGTGGCGCTGGCGCGCCCGTCCGTGAGGGGAATCCGTGTTCATCACCTGCTGGTCCGTGAAGGGCGGCAGCGGCACCACCGTCGTCGCCGCCTCCCTCGCGCTCATGAGCGCCCGCCGCTCCCCCGAGGGCGCTGTCCTCATCGACCTCGTCGGCGACGTTCCGCCCGTCCTCGGCCTCCCGGACCCGACTGGGCCGGGTGTGGCGGCATGGCTGGCCGCCGCCGACGACGTGGGGGTCGACGCCCTGTCCCGGCTCGAACTCGACGCCGCCCCCGGGCTCGTGGTCGTGCCCGTCGGCGCCGCCCTCGACGCCCCCCGGCCGGGACGGGGTGTCACCCTCGCCGCCGCCTTGGCGGCCGACCCGCGAACGGTCGTGGTCGACGCCGGCTGCTGTTTGTCCGAAGCCGCCCTCGACGTCGTGGCGGCGGCCTCCGTCTCGCTGCTGGTCCTACGACCCTGCTACCTGGCGCTGCGCCGGGCCGTCGCCGCGCCGGTGCGCCCGTCCGGCGTCGTCCTCGTCCGCGAGGCCGGGCGAGCCCTCGGCCGCCAGGACGTCGAGGACGCCCTCCAGGTCCCGGTGCGAGCCGAGGTCGACGTCGAGCCCGCCGTCGCTCGTGCCGTCGACGCCGGGCTGCTCGCCGCCCGGCTTCCCCGCGCCCTCGCCCACGGCCTGAGGCACGCCGCATGACCGCCGCGCTCGACGACGAGGTGCACGAACGCGTCGTGCACGACCCCGGCGCCGACGTGGCGACCTCGGCGCGCCGGCACGCCCTCGCTGTCGCGCCCCTACTCGCCCCGGCCGAGCTCGATGGGCTGGTCACCAGGGTGATGGCCCGGGTCGACGGCCTCGGACCCCTCGAGCCGCTCCTCGCCGACCCCACCGTCACCGAAGTGATGGTGAACGCCGGCTGCGACGTCTGGGTGGAACGAGCCGGACGGCTCGAACGGGCGCCGGTGCCGATGAGCTCGGCCCTGCTCGACCAACTCCTCGAGCGCATCATCGCCCCCCTTGGGCTGAGGATCGACCGAACGTGTCCCGTCGTCGACGCCCGCCTTCCCGACGGGTCCCGCGTCCACGCCGTCGTGGCGCCCCTCGCCATCGACGGGACATGCCTGTGCGTTCGCCGTTTCAGCGTGCACGGCTGGCCGCTCCATGCGTACGCGCCACCGGACGTCGTCGACTTGCTGGTCTCGGCCATCGAGACCCGGCTCAACGTCCTCGTCAGCGGACCGACTTCGTCGGGCAAGACCTCGTTGCTCGCCGCCGTCGGCGCCCTCGTTCCCCCGAACGAACGCATCATCACGATCGAGGACGCCGCCGAGCTGCGTCTGCCGGGCGCGCACGTCGTGCGCCTCGAGGCCCGGCCGGCGACGGCCGACGGCGCGGGAGCCGTCAGCGTGCGCGACCTCCTGCGGGCCGCGCTCCGAATGCGACCCGACCGCATCGTCGTGGGCGAGGTACGGGGAGCCGAAGCCCTCGACATGGTGCAAGCGATGAACACCGGGCACGACGGGTCGCTCTCCACGTGCCACGCCAACTCGGCCCTCGACGCGCTGCATCGCGTCGAGTCGATGGTGCTCGAGGGCGCGTCTGGCCTCCCGCTCCACGCCCTTCGAGAACAGGTCCACTCGTCGATCGATCTCGTCGTCCACACGGCCCGGCGTGCCGACGGGACTCGGCGCGTCGCCGAAGTCGCCGAGGTCGCGCCCCGTCCCGCGCCCGACGGTGAGCGCGTCCGCGTACTCGCCGACGCCAACGGTGTGCGGGCCGCGCCCACGAGAACACGGACGGCCCGTTGATGACCGCCGTCGTCGTCGCCAGCTGCGTCGTGCTCCTCGGCGTCGCCGTTCGCCTGGCGCGGCGGGCCACCCGGCAGGAGGCCACCTGCCACCGGACCGCAGGCGCCGCCCCACCACCGTTCCGGCGCACGATCTTGACCGGCCCGCTGCAGCGCCGGCGCGGGCGGCGGACCTTCGCCGACAGCCTTCCCGTTGTCCTCGAGGACGTGGCCCGCGCCGTGCGGTCGGGGTCGTCGTTGCGCCACGCCTGCGCCGAAGCCGCCTCGAGGGGCACCGATCCGCTGCGGGCGGAACTGGCCGCCACCGTGGTCGCGCCGGCCGAGCGCGGACGTCCGCTCGCTACCGCCTTCACCGACTGGTCCCGGCACCATTTCTCGCCGGATGTCCGACTGGCGGGCGCGGCGTTGACGTTGGCGGCGTCGGCCGGCGGTGCGCCGGCCCGAGCGATCGACGGTGCCGCCGCCACGCTGCGCGAGCGGCGTGCTGTGGCGGGAGAGGTGCGTGCCCAGTCGGCGCAAGCTCGACTGTCGGCGATCGTGATCGGTGTCCTGCCGGTCGCTTTTCTCGTGTGGGCCCTCGCTACCGACCGGCGCACGGCGGCGTTCCTGGTCGCCGACCCGATCGGCTGGGCCTGTCTCGGGGCCGGCATCGTGCTGGAGTCGCTCGGGGCGCTCTGGATGCGCCGCATCCTGCGGGAGGCCACGCCGTGACGGCCCTCGCCGTTGTGTGGGTGGCGACGGTCCTCGGCGCCGGATGGCGATGGCGGCCGCCGCCCGCCCGGCTGGTCCCGTCCCCGCCGACGCGGACCAAATCACGACGGCGCCTCCTTCCACTGGCGCTCGGTGCGGCCGCCGTCGTGCTCGTCGTCGTGTGGCCCCCGCTGGCCGTCGCCGCCGTCGTCGCTGCCGTCATCGGACCCAGGCTGCTGCGGCGCCGGGCCGACCGCCGACGCACCGTCGCCATCCGCCGGCAATTGCCTGACGTCGTCGACCTCCTCGTCGTCGCCGTTGTCGCGGGCCTGACCCCGGCCCTCGCCATCGACCACCTGGCCGCGCTCGCCCCTCAGCCGTTCGCCGGCGCCTTTGGCGAGATCGGGCGACGAACGCGCCGCGGCCAGCGCCTGGCCGACGCCCTAGACGTCTTGCCCCAACGCCTCGGCGAGCCGGTCCGGCCCGTCGCTCACACCCTTGCCTCTACCGAGCGCTACGGCACACCGGTCGGTCCCGCTCTCGAGCTCCTCGCCCACGACGCCCGCCGCGACCGGCGTCGGCTCGCCGAGGAAGCCGCTCGCACCGTCCCGATCAAGCTCTGCTTCCCCCTCGTGTGCTGCACGCTGCCCGCCTTCGTGCTGCTCACCATCGCGCCCCTCGTCGCCGGCGCCCTGCGCTCATTGCAGATCTAGGAGCGCCCGCTCCCGCCCGTCTCTCTCGCCGTTCGCCGGAGGTCCTCTCATGCGCTCATTCGCTGTTCGTCTCTACGCCGCTCTCATCCGTCGAGGTGACGTCGGCCAGGCCACCGCCGAGTACGCCCTCGTGCTTCTCGGCGCGGCGCTGGTCGCGCTCCTGCTGATCGCCTGGGCCACCGCCGGTGGTGGCGCCGGCAAGATCGGCCGTCTCCTCGACGCCGTGCTCGACACCATCATCGGCAAGGTCGGATGACGGGTCCTGGTCGCCTCGGCCGACGGGGCGTCGGTGCGGTGCGCCGCGAGGCGGACGGCGGCCAGGCCGCGGTGGAACTGGCTCTGGCCCTGCCCCTCGTGTTCGTCGTCTTGCTGGCGGCGGTGCAAGTACTGCTGGTGGGGCGGGACCAGCTCGCCGTCGTTCACGCGGCGCGGGAGGGCGCTCGCGCCGCCGCCGTTGCCGCCGACGTCACCGGCGCGGGCACGAGTGCGGCCAGCGCCGCCGCCGGCCTCGACGCTCGGCGGCTGTCCGTCGCCGTGCGCGACGGAGGCGAACGGGTCACGGTCGTCGTGCGTTACGCGGCACCGACCGACGTTCCGCTGGTCGGCGCTCTCATCGGCGATGTCGTCGTCACTGGTACGGCCACGATGAGGGTCGAGCCGTGAACGGGCCGTCAGCGGTTGCCCAGGATCGCCCGGAGGAGGGCGAGGGCGGCCGCTTTGTCCAGCGGTTCGTTGCCGTTGCCGCATTTCGGGGACTGCACGCAGCTCGGGCACCCCCGCTGGCACGGGCACCGCTCGATGACCGCGCGCGTCGCTTCAAGATGGCGACGTCCGGCGGCGAACCCGAGCTCGGCGATGCCGACGCCACCGGGGTAGCCGTCGTAGATCACGATCGTCGGCCCGCCGGTCTGGGCTTGTCTCACCGTGGAGACTCCGCCCACGTCCCACCGGTCGCAGATCGTGAACAACGGGAGGATGCCGATGGCGGCGTGCTCGGCGGCGTGCAGGGCGCCGGGCAGGGCCGGGTGGAACGCGCCTCGGACGGGGTCGAGGAGGCTCGGCCGAGCACTGCTCGACCCGAACCCGGTCGCCGGGCTGCCGCCGTTCGAACCCGGCACGGCCGCGGCGTGCGCAATCTCGTCGAGCGGCGCGCCGGCGCTCAAGCGCGCCCCGTCGAGCACGGCATCGTCCATCGTGTACCAGAACGCCCGCGTCACCAGTCGTGAGGGTGGGAGATCCAGCGTGTCGCGACCGATCACCTGGCGGGTGCGGCTGTCGTGGCGCTCGTAGCCGACGACTTGTGTGGCGATCTCCACCGAGCCGAGCCACAGCTGGGCGCGGCCGGCGACGGCCTCGTCGTCCGAGCCGAGGATCGTCACCTGCATGTCGCTGCGGGCCTGGGTGTACTCATCGACGGCGACCGGTTCCACGTAGGCGGCGCGCTCGTCGAGCTCGAGGCTGAGCACCCGGTACTGCTGCCCGAGGTGCAGGTAGATCGCGCCCGGGTGGAGCTGCTCGAAGGCGCGGCTGGCGTCGATGGTGCCGACGAGGCGGCCGTCGATCTCCTCGATACGGAACTCGTCCGGCGAGCCAGACCGCAGCCCGATGCCGGGTGCGGGCGTGCCGCGGCCCTTCCAATAACCAGCTCCCTCGCGCAGCCGCAGCCGGTCGGCCACGACGAGCTGCCGCACGCCGTCGGCCAAGTCGTCGCCCCACCACGTCTCATCGGCCGGCGTGAGCGGCTGCTCGTAGGCGGCGCAGGCGAGCTGGGGCACGAGCACGCTCGGGTTGGCCCGGTTGACGACGGCCGGTTCGGCCGGCCGGGTGAAGACCTGGCGGGGATGGGCCATCAGCCATTGGTCGAGCTGATCGGTGCCGGCCACGAGCACGGCCACCGACGGCCGTTCGTCGCGGCCGGCGCGGCCGGCCTGCTGCCACATCGACGCGATCGTTCCCGGGAACCCGTTGAGGATGCAGGCATCGAGGCCGCCGACATCGATGCCGAGCTCGAGGGCATTGGTCGCCACGACGCCCTTCAGCCGGCCGGCGAACAGATCGGCCTCGATCTCGCGGCGCTCGCTCGGGAGGTACCCGGCGCGGTACGAGCGGATGGCATCGGCGTGGTCGGCGTCGACTCGCCGCCGCACGTCATTGGCCACGACCTCGGTCGCCCGGCGGCTCCGACAGAACGCCACCGTGCGCCAACCACCGTCGACGAAGGCGGCCGTCAGACGCGCTACCTCGACGTTGGCCGACGCCCGGATACCAGACGCGGCGTCGACGAGCGGTGGGTTCCAGAGGGCGAAGAGCCGCTCGCCGCGGGGTGAAGCGTCATCGAGAATCGGGATCACCGGCAACCCGCAGAGGTCGGACGCCAGCCGGGCCGGGTCGCCGATGGTGGCCGACGAGAAGATGAACGTCGGCGCCGATCCGTAGCGGGCACAGAGCCGCCGCAGCCGGCGCAGCACGTGGGCGGCGTGCGACCCGAAGATGCCGCGCAGCGTGTGCAGCTCGTCGACGACGACGTAGCTAAGCCGGCCGAGGAAGTTGGCCCAGCGCCGGTGCGACGGCAGGATGGCGCCGTGGAGCATCTCCGGATTGGTGAGCACCACGTTGGCGTGGCGGCGCACCCAGGTCCGGGCCTCGGGACCGGTGTCGCCGTCGTAGGTGGCAGCCACCAGACGCGGCACGTGGGCGCTCGTGATCATCCGGAGCTGGTCCTGGGCCAGCGCCTTGGTCGGGAAGATGCACAGGGCGGTGCCCCGGTCGGGTCCGGTCGCCGCTTCGGCGATGGGCAGCTGGTAGCAGAGCGACTTGCCCGACGCCGTGCCGGTCGCCACTACGACGGACTGCCCGGCCCGGATGTGGTCGATGGCCTCCGCCTGGTGGGCCCACAGGATGGGCAGCCCGTACGACCACCACACGTCGTGGTCCAGCGGCGTGTCGAGCTCGCCGTGGCGGGCCGGGCGGCCGGGAATCCGCTCGACGTGGACGAGGCGGTCGTCGCCCGCCAACTCGGCGAGAATGGTCAGGGCGTCGGCACGCATCGGTGTCCGATAGGTTCGCGCGCCCATGGATCTCATCGTCCGGCAGCTGGATACCGGCGGGGTGCCGGGGCTGTCGGTTGCCGGTGAGGTCGACATGGCGACGGCGCCCCGTCTGCGCGACGCTCTCGTACAGCTGGCGGCCGAGCATCCGGGCGCCAGCGCCGTGCTCGATCTCGACGGCGTCGTCTTTCTCGACTCGCTCGGCCTGGGCGTGCTGCTCGGCGGCCTGCGTCGCATGCACACGACCGGCGGCGACCTGGCGCTGGTGTGCACCAATCCCCGCGTCCTCGAGCTCCTGGCCTCGTGCCGACTGGACCGGGTCTTCGATATCCACACCAGCGTGGCCGAGGCGGCAGGGGTGATCCACCGTGGCTGACGACGACGAGGACCAGCCGGACGAGCTGGCCAAGCCCGACGAACTCGTCGCTCTCCACACGGTTACGACGGAGCTGTTCGAGATCCTGCGGCGCTGGTTCGCGGTGCCGGACGAGGTCACCCTCGACCTCACCGAGATCGACTCAGCGGTCCGTGAGATGGGCGACCCGGTCATGATCGCCGCCCTGGCCATGCGCAAGCTGCAGGCCCTGCACCTCATCGCCACCCCCGGAGTGCGAACCACTACCGACGTGGTGGTCACGATCGTGCAGGACCTCGACCGCGCCCTGCTCCAGGCTCCGGTGATGCGGCTGCGCCTGGCCGCCGAGACCACCGACTGGGACGCCGCCCTCGCCGAACTGGAGGCGGGCAGCTCCGACGAGCCGGCGCCGACCAGCGCCGATGCCGAGGATCCCGAGGCCCAGCGCTTCCGCGTCCTCCACGCCCTGCTGCACGCCGCCGTCGAGGCCGTCGTGCGCGCCTCCGACGGCGAAATCCGCATCTTCGTGTGACCACGGGAGGCAGACGGCGCCGGTCCTGCCAGACTCGGTGCCATGTCCGTCCATGACGTCTCTCTCAACACCCTGGCCGGCGAGCCGACCTCGCTCGCCGACCATGCCGGCAAGACGCTCCTCATCGTCAACGTGGCGTCGAAATGCGGCCTCACGCCGCAGTACACGGCGCTGGAGCAGCTGCACGAGCGCTACGCCGACCGCGGCTTCGAGGTCCTCGGCTTCCCGTGCAACCAGTTCGGGGCCCAGGAGCCCGGCACCGCCGAGCAGATCCAGGAGTTCTGCTCGCTGACGTACGGGGTGACGTTCCCGCTCTTCGAGAAGATCGACGTCAACGGACCCAACCGCCATCCGCTCTACTCCGAGCTCACCAAGACGGCCGACGCCGAGGGCCACGACGGAGACATTCGCTGGAACTTCGAGAAGTTCCTCATCAGCCCCGACGGTGAGGTCGTGGCCCGCTATTCGCCGGTGACAGTGCCGGACGACCCGTCGATCATGGACGACATCGAGGCCAACCTGCCCGGCTAGCGCCGCCGCGGGCGCGACAGCTCCTCGTCGAGGGCGTCGAGCTCGGCCCGGAGTCGGCGATAGGCGTCGATCCGCACCGGATCGACCCGGCCCCGCACGGCGCACCCCGGCTCGGTCTCGTGTCGGCAGTTCGGGAACCGGCACGACAACGCCAGCGTGGCGATGTCGGCGAAGGCACGGTCCAGCCCCTCGCCGTCGGTCCACAGGCCCAGCGACCGTAGGCCGGGCGTGTCGAGCAGCAGACCGCCGCCGGGCAGACGAACGAGGTCAGCCGCCGTCGTGGTGTGGCGGCCCTTCTGGTCGGTGCGCACGTGGCCCACGCGTTGCACGTCGGCGCCGACGAGCGCGTTCACCAGCGTCGACTTGCCGACACCCGAGGCGCCCAGAAAGGCCACTGTCCGGCCCGCCGGCGCCAGCGCCGCCACGTCGTCGACGCCCTGGCCGGTGGCCGCGCTGACGGTCAGCACCGGAACTCCCGGAGCGATCCGATGGGCGGCGCCGACGGAGCCCTCGACGTCCTTACCGAGGTCGGCCTTCGTGAGCACCACGACCGGCTCGGCCCCGCTCTCGAAGGCGAGCACGAGCTCACGTTCCAGGCGCCGGTCGGACAAACGTCCCGTCAGGGCGTGCAGCAAGGCGGCGACGTCGACGTTGGCCGCCATGACCTGGCCCGAGCGCGCCCCGCGGGCGGCCCGCCGCACGAAGGCGCTCCGGCGCGCCAACACCTCCGCGGTCCGCTCGCCGTCGGGCGAGACCACCACCCAGTCGCCGACGACGACATCCGTCCCGACGGTGCGGATGCGGTCCTCGCCCGACGCCGTCCAGACGGTCGCCCAGCCCCGGTCCAGGCGGGCGACCCGGCCCACCATGCCGTCGACGGCTTGGGCGCGCCGCTGCTCGTCCCACCCCTGGTCCCATCCCCAGGAGACGAGCTGCGGCTCCATCCCGCCGACGGTACCGCGTCACGCCTGCTCAGAGCGGGTGAGTTACCGGCTCGCCTTGACAGAGCCGCGCCCTGGCCTCTTTCCTAGCCCCCGATGCCCCGTCCGCTCGTGATCGTCGAATCCCCCGCCAAGGCCAAGACGATCTCCCGCTTCCTCGGCGACGATTACGACGTTCGCGCCTCCGTGGGCCATGTCGCCGACCTGCCGTCGAAGGGCTTGGCCGTCGACGTCGACAACGGCTTCCGACCCACCTACGAGCTCACCGCCCGCGGCCGGGACGTGGTCAAGGATCTCCGGGCCGCTCTCAAGAACGCCAGCGAGTTGTACCTGGCCACCGACGAGGACCGGGAGGGCGAGGCCATCTCGTGGCACCTGCTGGAGAACCTGAAGCCCAAGGTGCCGGTCAAGCGGATGGTGTTCCACGAGATCACTCGATCGGCGATCGAGCAGGCGGTCGCCAACCCGCGGGGCATCGATCACGGGCTGGTCGACGCGGCCGAGACCCGGCGGGTGCTCGACCGCCTGTACGGGTACGAGGTGTCGCCGGTGCTGTGGCGGCGCATCAACCGGGGCCTGTCGGCCGGCCGGGTGCAGAGCCCGATGATCCGCTTGATCGTCGACCGCGAGCGCGAACGCATGGCGTTCGTGACCGCCGGCTACTGGGACGTCGACGCCACCTTCACGACGTCGCCGTCGTTCACAGCCACGCTCGTCGCCCTGGACGGGCGCCGGATCGCCACCGGCCGCGACTTCGGCCCCAACGGCCACCTCACCACGGACGTGGTGGTGGTCGACGAGGCCACCGCCCGTTCGCTCGTCGACGGCCTGCAGTCGGCCACCTTCACCGTCCGCAACGTCGACGAGAAGGACTACCGCAGCGGACCCAAGGCCCCCTTCATGACGTCGACGCTCCAGCAGGAGGGTGGTCGCAAGCTCCGCCTGTCCGCACAGCAGGTCATGCGGGTGGCGCAGGGCCTGTACGAGCGGGGCTACATCACCTACATGCGCACCGACTCGACGGCCCTCTCGGACACGGCCATCCGGGCGGCCCGCGCCCAGGTCACGTCGCTGTTCGGCACGGGCTTCCTGTCGTCGAGCGCCCGCAAGTGGGAGGGCAAGGTCAAGAACGCCCAGGAGGCCCACGAGGCGATCCGCCCGGCCGGCGACACGTTCCGGGCGCCGGCCGAGGTCCGCCGCGAGCTCAACGACCTCGAACGCCGGCTCTACGAGCTGATCTGGATGCGCACCCTGGCGTCGCAGATGGCCGAAGCACGCGGCAAGACCGTGAGCGTGCGCGTGGGTGCGCGTTCGGCGGACGGACGCGACGCCGAGTTCGGCGCCGCCGGCACCACCATCACCTTCCAGG
>JBKOXV010000019.1:0-15222 GCA_046725105.1 bacterium
ACCAGTGAGGCCAAGGCCACGCCGTGCTCCTGGCCGGCCGAGGCCGTCGCCACGGTCACGACGACCGTGCCGTCGGGCTCGACGTTGACGCGCGCCCCCTCCGTGCGCGACGCCCATGCCGTCGAGTCGACGACCGTCGCCACGCCGATGCCGAGCAACGGTCCGCCGGCGGCCCGCCGCCGCGCCTGCTCGGCTCGCAGGCCGTCGTAGCCGGCGTGCACGAGCAACAGGTCGAGCAGGCGGCCGTAGTCGCCGGAGTCGTACGTCATGCCGGTCGGCGTGCGGTACGGGAACTCATCCGGTTCGAGCAGGTTGCGACGCCTCAGCTCGACCGGATCCATCTCCAATTCCGCCGCCAGTACGTCGAGGGCCCGCTCGAGCACGATGGCGGCCTCGGACCGACCGGGGCCGCGGTAGGCGGAGGTCGGCGTCCGGTTGGTGAAGACGGCGCGGGCCGTGAACTCGACGGCGGGTATCCGGTACGGGCCGGACGCCATCAGCTTCATCTTCATCGGCTCGATGGCGGCGATCCCGGGGTAGGCGCCGCTGTCACACGTCACGTCGAGGCGCAGGCCGACCAGCGTGCCGTCGCGCCGGGCGCGGAGCTCGATGTCCTGGCGGACGCCGCGTCCCTGCATCCCGACGAGGTTGGCGCTCCGATCCTCGACGTAGCGGACGGGCCGGTCCAGCGCCAGGGCGGCGGCCGCCACGACGACGTGCTCCAGCGGCACACCGGCAGCCTTGCCCCCGAAGCCGCCGCCCACCCTCGGGACCCGCACCCGGATGCGCTCGGGCTCCCAGCCGAGCGACGCCGCCAGCCGCAGGCGGGCCAGATGCGGCGCCTGGGTGGAGCACCACACGTCGAGCCGATCGCCGTCGGGAACGACCACGACGGCGTGGCCCTCGATCGGCGCGGCGGCCAGCCGTGGCACGGCGTTCGAGACCCGTACGACGACGTCGCCGTCGTCCGCCGCCGTCGTGGTGTCCGGCGCCAGGTCCAGGAGCACGTTGCTGTGGTGGTCCGGGAAGACCAGCGGCGCATCGGGGCGGACGGAGTGGACGAAGTCGGTGATGACGGGGAGCGGCTCGGTCGAGACCACGACCAGGTCGGCCGCATCCTCGGCGCCCGCCCGTGACGTCGCCACGACCACGGCCAGCCGCTCGCCCACGTGGCGAACGACGTCCTCGGCGAGGGGCGGCTCGGCCAGCTCCAACCCGCCGACGTAGGGCGGAACCGACACGAACGACAGGTCGCCGGCCGTGAACACGGCCACGACGCCAGGGAGCGACGCGGCAGCACTGGCGTCGATGTCGACGACGCGCCCGTGCGCAACGGTCGACCGGACGAACGTGGCGTCCAACACGCCGTCGACGGCGAGGTCGCCCGTGTAGCGCTCGCTCCCGGACACCAACCCTCGGTACCGCTCGACCATGGCCGGAGGATCGTACGGGGCCCGCGGAGAAGGTTTCCTATCGGCTTCGTAGGATGCGGACGTGTCCGGGGCAGGCGAGCCGATTGTCGTGGTCGACGGCCTCTGGAAGCACTTTCGTGGCGTCTCCGCCGTCGAGGACTTCTCGTTCTCGGTGGAGCGCGGCCAGGTGTGCGGGCTGCTCGGACCGAACGGTGCCGGCAAGACCACGACGCTGCGAGTGTTGATGGGGCTCGAGCGGCCGTCACGCGGCACGGCCCGGCTGTTCGACACCGCCGTCCGGCCGAGCGTGGACGTGTTGGGGCGGGTCGGCGCCATGGTGGAGGAGGCGGCCTTCGTGCCGCACCTGTCCGGCCTCACCAACCTCCGGCTGTGGTGGGAGGCGGCGGGAGCGCGCTGGCGGGACGCCGATCTCGACGGCGCCCTCGCCGTCGCCGGGCTGGGCGACGCCATCCATCGCAGAGTACGGACGTATTCGCAGGGCATGAAGCAGCGCCTCGGCTTCGCCCGTCTCCTGCTGGGCCGGCCCGAGCTGCTCGTTCTCGACGAGCCGACCAATGGCCTCGACCCCGGCGAGATCCGGGAGATCCGGGAGCTGATCGGGCGGCTCACTGCCGGCGGCGCCACCGTCCTTCTCTCGAGCCACCATCTGAGCGAGGTCGAGCAGGTGTGCACCCACCTGGTCGTCATGAACCGCGGCCGGTTGGTCCGACGCGGCACCGTCAGCGATCTCATCGGCTCCTCGGGCTCTGTCTACGTGGAGGTCGACGACCGCGACCGGGCCGGCGCCCTCCTCGGGGCGCTCCCGGCGTCGCCCGCGTGCGTCCGCAGGGTGACGGGTTGCTGGTCGACGTCGAGACGGGCCGGCGCTCCGACCTGGCCGCCGCTCTCGTCGCCGCCGGATTGCGGCTGGAGACGATCATGCCCACCCAGCGGCTCGAGGACGCCTTCCTGGAGTTGCTCGAGCAAGGCGGCGACGGCGACGGCGCGGCGCGCTCCGCCCGGGCCGGGGTGGCACCGTGATCGGCCTCGTCCGCACCGAGTTCGTGAAGGCGGCCGTCCGCACTCGCACTCTGGTCGTGGGGCTGCTGCTGGTCGGCCTGCCGACGTTGATCGTGGTGGCCATCAACACCCGCGGCGAGCGCAACAACGGTGACGACGGTGAAGGCCTCTTCCGGCTGGCCCAGCAGAGCGGCCTTTTGATCCCGGCCGCCGTTCTCAGCGCCATGAGCGGGTTCCTGCTCGTGGTCGTGGCGGGGACGTTCGCCGGTGACTCGGTGGCCGGCGATGCGGCGTGGGGCAACCTGCGCTACGTGCTCATGCGACCCGTGCGGCGCCTTCGGCTCCTCGCCGCCAAGGCTCTGATAGCTGGATTCCTCATCTGGGTGTGCACAATCCTCGTCGTGGTGGCGGCGCTCGTCGCCGGGGTGCTGCTCTTCGGCTCGCACCCCGTCGTCGTGCCCACCGTGCCGGGCGTCGTGAACGGGTTCGAGCTGGGGTCGACCACGCTGCTCGTCCGCGTCCTCGTCGCTACTGTCTACGTGGCGTTCGGCTTCACGGCCCTGCTCGCCGTGGGCACGCTGTTCTCCACGCTCACCGACACGCCGACGGGCGCGGTGGGCGCCACCATCGGCGTCTACATCGTCTCGGAGATCCTCGACAGCATCAGCCAACTGGGCGCGATTCGCTACGCCTTCCCGACGCATTACATGACCGCCTGGCAAGCGATGTTCACGCAGAACCGCTACTCCGCGGACATGGTCGCCGGCGTCGTGGTGCAGCTCGCCTACTTGGCCGTGTTCGGCACGGCCGCCGCCCTCCGGTTCCGGTCCGTGGACATCCGCTCGTGAGTCACCTCGGCAGTGTGCGAGTGTGTCGGCAGTGGCAGACGAGTACCGGAGCGCCGCCGACCCGACACTGAAGGCGCTCGCATCGTCAGTTGTCGTCGACGAGTTGCTGGCGCGTGTCCAGGAGCTCCTCCATATCGACACCGTGGCGGTGCTGCTGCTCGACCGCGCCGGCAGCCAGCTGGTGGCCCGGATGGCACGCGGCCTCGAGGAGGAGGTCCATCAGGGCGTGCGCGTGCCGGTCGGGCGAGGCTTCGCCGGGCGGATCGCCGCCACGAGAGCGCCCGTGATCATCGAGGCGGTCGGTCCCAAGACCGTCATCAACCCGATCCTCTGGCAGCGAGGCATCCGCTCGATGCTCGGCGTGCCGCTGATCGTGGGAGGTCGGCTGCTCGGCGTGATGCACGTCGGCACCTTGAGCGAGCGGCGGTTCAGCAGTGGCGACGCCTCCGTACTGCAGCAGACCGCGAATCAGATCGCGGCGGCGCTCAGTGCCCAACAGACGGTGGCGGAACGATCGGCGGCGCGCACGTTGCAGGAGAGTCTGCTGCCGACACGGCTGCCGGCGGTCGAGGGCCTGGAGTTCGCCACGCGGTTCGTGGCCGCCGAGGACTTCGGGGTCGGCGGCGACTGGTACGACGCTTTCCTGCTGCCGGACGGCCGGACCGGCGTCGTGATCGGTGACGTCGCTGGCTCGGGCCTGCAAGCGGCGGTCGTCATGGGACGGCTGCGGAGTGCGCTGCGGGCCTACGCCCTCGAGTCCACGCTTCCGAGCGAGGCGCTCGATCGGCTCAGCCGGAAGTTCGCGCACTTCGAGCCGAACGAGATGGCCACGGTCTTGTACCTCGCCATCGCCCCCGATCTGGAGACCTTCACCGTGTCGTCGACGGGCCATCCGCCGCCCGTCGTCGCCGTCCCGGGGCGTGAGGCGGTCATCCTGGAGTGCTCACCGAGCCCACCCATCGGGGCCCGGCTGCCGTCGCGGCGCGCCGACGTCGTCTGCGAGCTGCTGCCGGGGACGACGGTGGCTTGCTACACGGACGGGCTCATCGAGCGCCGGGGCGAAGGGATCGACCAGGGGCTGGAGCGGCTGCGGGCGGCCTTGTGCCCGGGCCCTCCGGAAGACGTCTGCAGCGCGGTCATGCTGCAGTTGATCGGGCCGTCCAGCGTGGAGGACGACACTGCCGTGCTCGTGTTCCGCCGGGTCGGATGATGGGCGATCGCGACGCCATCACCGACCTGTTGTTCCGCTACGCCGAGCTGATGGATCTCGGCGACTTCGCCGCCGTCGCCGAGCTGTTCCACCACGCCCGCATCCGTATCGGGCCGGGCGACGACGGGCTGATAGACGCATCGGCGATGCGGGAGATCTGGGAGCAGAACGTCATTCGGTATCCGGACGGCACGCCCCGCACCAAGCACGTCACGACCAATGTGATCGTCGAGGTCGATCCCGACGGCCGCAGCGCCCGGGCCCGCAGCTACTACACCGTGTTCCAGCAAGTGACGGACGGGCCGCTGCAGCCGATCATCGCCGGCCGGTATCACGACGCCTTCGAGCACGTCGACGGCCAGTGGCGCTTCACCGAGCGCGACTACACGCTCGTCGACCTCGTGGGCGACCTCAGCCGCCACCTCCGCATGGACGTCCCCGCCCGCTAGCCGTTCGAGCGATGCGATGACTCCGTTTTGATGCGCGAGAAGTGTCGTATACACCCAAAGGTCGCGTCAGATCGTTGCGGAGGGCGATTGACCGGGTACCAAATGGGCCCGTACGGTACCGTCCAGTGCCCGTCATCCGCTCGGACGTCGACCCGTCGGCCGAGACGTACCAGGCGAACCGGGCCGGGCTGCTCGAGCTGCTGGCCCGCCACGAGGAGCAACTGGCGTTGGCGCGGGCCGGCGGAGGGGAGCGTTACTCGGCCCGTCATCACGCCCGAGGGCGGATGCTGGCCCGCGAGCGCATCGAGCTTCTCCTCGACGTCGGGTCGCCGTTCCTCGAGCTGTCGCCGCTGGCGGCGTGGGGCAGTGCCTTCAACGTCGGCGCCAGCATCATCACCGGTGTCGGGGTGGTGTCAGGCGTCGAGTGCGTGATCATCGCCCACGACCCGACCGTGCGCGGCGGCACGATGAATCCGTACACGCTGAAGAAGAACCTGCGGGCCCTCGAAATCGCCATGGTGAACCGGCTGCCCGTGATCAACCTGGTGGAGTCGGGAGGCGCCGACCTGCCCACCCAATCGGACCTCTTCGTCCCGGCCGGGCAGATCTTCCACGACCTCACCAAGCTCTCGGGGATGGGCATCCCCACCATCGCCCTCGTATTCGGGAACTCCACCGCCGGCGGCGCCTACGTGCCGGGCATGTGCGACTACTCGGTGCTGGTCGACCAGCAGGCCAAGGTCTTCCTCGGCGGCCCGCCGCTGGTGAAGATGGCCACCGGCGAGGAGTCCGAGGACGAAGAGCTTGGCGGCGCCTCGATGCACTCGGTCGTCTCCGGTTTGTCCGACTACTTCGCCGTCGAAGAGCGCGACTGCATTCGCATCGGCCGCCAGATCGTCGCCTCGCTCCACTGGACCAAGCTCGGTCCGGGTCCGACCGAACCCGACGACCCGCCGGCGTACGACTCCGACGAGTTGCTCGGGATCGCCTCGGTCGACCTCCGCACCCCGTTCGACCCTCGTGACGTCATCGCCCGCGTGGTCGACGGCTCGCGCTTCGACGAGTACAAGGCCCGCTACGGGACGAGCCTCGTGACCGGGTGGGCGTCGGTGCACGGCTTCCCGGTCGGCATCCTGGCCAACGCCCAGGGCGTCCTGTTCATGGACGAGTCGAAGAAGGCCACCGAGTTCATCCTGCTCGCCAACCAGAGCGACACGCCGCTCATCTTCCTGCAGAACACGACGGGCTACATGGTGGGCAAGCTGTACGAGCAGGCCGGCATGATCAAAGACGGCAGCAAGATGATCAATGCCGTCACCAACAGCGACGTCCCCCACCTCACCGTGATCATGGGCGCCTCCTACGGGGCCGGCAACTACGGCATGTGCGGGCGGGCCTACGGTCCCCGCTTTCTCTTCGCCTGGCCGAACTCGAAGCTGGCCGTGATGGGGCCGCAGCAGCTGGCGGGCGTCCTGTCCATCGTCGCCCGCCAGGCGGCCGACGCCACCGGCCAGGAGTTCGATGAGGAGGCCGACACGACCCGGCGCAGCGCCATCGAGGACCAGATCGAGCGCGAGTCCTTCGCGTTCTTCAACAGCGGCAAGGTGTACGACGACGGGATCATCGACCCGCGCGACACCCGCACCGTGCTCGGTATCGCGTTGTCGGCCGTCCACTCCAACGTGGTCCGGGGCCGGCCCGCCTTCGGCGTGTTCCGGATGTAGGCGTGAAGCAGCTCGACATCCTCCTTGTCGCCAACCGGGGCGAGATCGCCCGCCGCGTCATGCGCACGGCGCGGACGATGGGCATCGGCACCGCGGTCGTCTTCTCGGACGCCGACCGGGACCTCCCGTTCGTCCGGGAGGCCGACCAGGCCGTGCGCCTGCCCGGCACCAGCCCGGCCGACACCTATCTCGACGTCGCCCGCGTCATCGATGCCGCCCGCGCCGTCGGCGCCCAGGGCGTGCACCCCGGCTACGGGTTCCTTTCGGAGAACGCCCGCTTCGTCGCCGCCTGCGAGGAGGCCGGCCTCGTCTTCGTAGGGCCGCCGTCCGGCGTCGTGGCGCAGATGGGCTCGAAGATCTCGGCCAAGCAGATCATGGCGGCGGCGGGCGTGCCGGTCCTCGACGGCGCCACGGTCAGCGGCCGGGCCACGCCGGCGGAGCTGGCCGGCGCCGCCGACCGGATCGGCTTCCCGATCCTCGTCAAGGCGGCCCTGGGCGGGGGCGGACGCGGCATGCGCGTGGCGACCTCCCCGGCGGAGCTCGGACCGGCGGTCGAGGACGCCCAGCGCGAAGCGGCGGCGGCCTTCGGCGACGGCACCGTCTTCCTCGAGCGACTGGTCGAGTCGCCCCGGCACATCGAGGTGCAGGTGCTGGGCGACGAGCACGGCAACGTGGTGCACCTCTTCGAACGCGAGTGCTCGATCCAGCGCCGCCATCAGAAGGTGATCGAGGAGGCGCCGTCGCCGTTCGCCGACGACAGCCTGCGTCAGGAGATCTGCGCCGCCGCCGTGCTGGCGGCCAAGTCCATCGGTTACGTCAACGCCGGCACCGTCGAGTTCGTCGTCGACGCCGCCGGGCGCTTCTCGTTCCTCGAGGTAAACACCCGGCTCCAGGTCGAGCATCCCATCACGGAGCTGGTGACCGGCCTCGATCTCGTCGAGCTGCAGTTGCGCGTCGCCCGGGGGGAGCCCATCCCGACCGCCGCCGCCGAGGCGATGATCGACGGTCACGCCATCGAGGCGCGCCTCTACGCCGAGGACCCCGCCGCCGGGTTCCTGCCGGGCGGCGGCGTCCTGCACCGCTTCCGCATCCCGGCGGGCCCGGGTGGGCGGGTCGATGCCGGCTACGAGGACGGCTCGGTCGTCACGACGCACTACGACGCCATGCTGGCCAAGGTCGTGGCGTGGGCGCCCACACGCGCGGCCGCCGCAGCGCGGCTCGCCGACACGCTCGCCGGAGCCGAGATCCACGGGGTGGTGACGAATCGCGAGCTGCTCGTCGCCACGCTGCGCCACCCGGAGTTCCTCGCCGGGCAGACCGACACCGGGTTCTTCGATCGCCACCCACCCGCCGAGAGCCAGCGCCCACTCGACACCGAGACCAAGCGCCTGCACGCCGCCGCCGCCGGCCTGGCGCTGGTGGCCGCGCCGGCGGCACAGTCGCCGCTGCCTCACGGCATCCCGCCCTACTGGCGCAACGTCGGCGACCAGACCGCTCCGCTCACGTTCGAGGCGGCCGGCGAGCGGTGGGACGTCGTCTGCCGGTGGACGGGCGACGGGCTCCAGGTGAGCGTCGACGGGACGGTGTTCGGCCCGGCCGAGCTGACCGGCGACGTGGTGGCGATCGACACCGCCGGGGTGCGCCGGCGCGCCCGCGTCCACCGCGTCGGCGACGTCACGTACGTCGACAGTGCGGCGGGCTCATCCGTCCTGCATGCCGTGGCGCGCTTCCCGGACCCGGCGACGATCGGCGCCGAGGGTTCGCTCCTCTCCCCGCTGCCGGGCATGGTGTCGCGGCTCTCCGTGGGCGAAGGCGATCACGTCCAGGCCGGGCAGGTGCTGATGACCATCGAGGCCATGAAGATGGAGCACCCGGTCCGCAGCCCGCACGCCGGGGTGGTGACGGTCCTCAACGTCGCCCCGGGCGACCAGGTCGACACGACGACGACCCTCCTGGTCGTGACGGCCGATCCGAACGGCGAGCCGTGACGACGCCAGCGGTCCGGTACGAGGTCGATCGCGGCGTGGCCTGGCTCACCATCGATCGTCCCGAGACTCGCAACGCCCTCAGCCAGGACGTGCGCGACGGGCTGTTCGCCGGCTTCCACCGCTTCAACGGCGACGATTCCGCCCGGGTGATGGTGCTCACGGGCGTGGGCGACAAGGCCTTCTGCGCCGGCGGCGACCTGAAGGAGATGGCCGCCACCACCCTGCGGGTGCCGCCCCCCGACTTCGTGCCCCAGCTCGGGCGGAACATCGACGTCGACAAGCCCACCATCGCCGCCGTCAACGGTGTCGCCTACGCCGGCGGCTTCCTCCTCGCCCAGATGTGCGACCTCTGCGTGGCGGCGTCCCACGCCCGCTTCGCCATCACCGAGGTGAAGGTCGGTCGCGGCTCGCCGTGGGCGGCGCCGCTGCCGTGGCTCATTCCGCCTCGGGTCGCCATGGAGCTCCTGCTGACGGGCGCGCCCATCGACGCCGACCGGGCGCTGGCGGTCGGACTGGTCAACCGTGTCGTCCCGATGGAGCGGCTGATCGCGACGGCCCAGGAGCTCGCCGAAGCGATCGCCGCCAACGCCCCGCTGTCCGTGCGCGCGGCCAAGGCCACCGTCTACCTCGCCGCCGAGATGAACCGCCGGGCGGCCTGGGCCGAGGCCGAGCGCCTGTGGGAGCCCGTCTATCTCAGCGAGGACGCCCAGGAAGGACCACGCGCCTTCCGGGACGGCCGATCACCCCGCTGGCAGGGCCGGTGAGCCCGCCGGCGCCGTCGCTCGCCGACCTCGGGCGTGACCTCCAGGTCGAGACGGCGTGGCTCCGAGCCCGGTTGGCGGGGCTCGACGCCGCCGGTTGGGACACGCCGACACCGGCGCCGGGATGGTCGGTGCGCGACCAGGTGTCGCACCTCGCCTACTTCGACGAGGCCACCACGCTGGCAGCCACCGATCCCGACCGGTTCCGCGTCGAGCGGGCCGAAGTCCTGGCCGACATCGACGGCTTCACGTCGAAGGTCGCCGCTCGGAACCGGGGCCGCCCGGGCGCCGACGTGCTGGCGTGGTTCGACTGCGCTCGCGCCGAGATGATCGAACGCGTCACCGGCGTCGACGCGGCGATGCGCGCCCCGTGGTACGGCCCTGACATGAGCGTGACGTCGCTGCTGACGGCGCGGATCATGGAGACGTGGGCCCACGGCCAGGACGTGGCCGACGCCCTCGGTGTCGAGCATCCGTCCACCGTCGCCCTGCGCCACGTCGCCCACATCGGCGTGCGCGCCCTCCCGAACAGCTTTCGCGCCCGCCACCGCGCCGTGCCGGACGACGAAGTGCGGGTCGAGCTGACGGCACCCGACGGGGCACGATGGACGTGGGGCCCGGCCGACGCCCAGGACATCGTGCGGGGCTCCGCCGTCGGGTTCTGCCTCGTGGTCACGCAGCGGCGGCACCCGGCCGACACCGACGTCGTGGCGACCGGACCCGTCGCCGTCGAGTGGATGGCGATCGCCCAGGCCTTCGCCGGCCCACCCGGGGCTGGTCGCCGGCCGGGCCAGTTTGCGCCGACCAAGGGCGGTTGAAGGTCGATGGCCATCCCGACGACCCGCGACCGCACAGCGGCGGCGGAGGCCCTCGCCCGCTGGCTGGAGCGCACGCGGCCGAACGCCGGCGCCGTCACCGTCGACCTGCACGACGCGCCGGCCGGCTCGGGCTTCTCGAGCGAGACCCTCCTCTTCGATGCGACGTGGGCGGGTGGTGAAGGAGCGTTCGCGGCGCGCCTGCGGCCCACCGGCTACACGCTGTACCAGGAGCACGACCTCGACAAGCAGTGGCGCGTCATCGACGCCCTCCATCGTCACACCGATGTACCCGTGCCCCGCATCATCGGCTGCGACACGTCGGAGCCCAGCGCGCTCGGCCCGCCCTTCTTCGTGATGGAGCGGATCGATGGCGTCGCCCCGGCCGACGCCCCGCCCTACACCGTCGCCGGTTGGCTCCACGACGCGACGCCTGCGGACCAGGCGGCGCTCTACCGGCGCAGCCTGGAGGTGCTGGCGCGAATCCACGCCGTCGACTGGGGAGCCCTGGGCCTCGACGGCGTGTTGCGGGCGACCACCAGCCCGCCGGTCGGCATCGAGCGCCAGATGGCTCATGACGAGCAGTTCCTCGAGTGGGTGCGCGCCAGCCGCGCCCTCCCGCTGTTCGAACAGGCGGTGGCCTGGCTTCGGGATCACCTCCCGAGCGAGCGCGACGTCGTGCTCAACTGGGGCGACGCCAGGCTCGGCAACATTCTGTTCCGCGCCTTCATGCCGGTCGCCGTGCTCGACTGGGAGATGGTGACGCTCGGCGCCCCCGAAGCCGACCTGGCCTGGTGGAACATCTTCAATCGCCTCCACACCGATGGCATCGGCAAGCCGAGCCTGCCGGGCTTCCCGTCGACGGCCGAGACGCTCGAGCTCTACGAGCGCATCACCGGCCGATCGATCGCCCGCACCGACATGGCCTTCTACGAGATCCGCGCCGCGGTGCGAGCCGGGCTGCTGCTGGTGCGCTTCACCGATGCCCTCGTGGCCAACGGCACACTGCCGGCCGATGCCCCCAAGACGCCGTACACGCCGGCGACCAACGTCTTGACCCGCTTGCTCGACACTGAGGTGTGACGACGAATGCTGTCTCCGCTCGACGACCTTCCCATTCACCAGATCGCCGAGCCCGTCGCCCACGTCGGCACGAGCGACCGCAACTTCTACGACCGCTACTACTTCAACCTGTTCGAGAAGCGCGGCGCCGTCATGCTGACGGCCGGCCTCGGCGTGTACCCGAACCTCGGCGTGGCCGACGCCTTCGTGGCCGCCACTCACGCCGGTCACCAGCACGTGGTGCGAGCATCCCGGGAGCTCGCCGACCGGACCGACACGACCGTCGGGCCGATCTCGATCGAGGTGCTCGAGGGACTGCGCCGACTGCACCTGCGCAGCACGGGCACCGACGCCCCGGTCGAGCTCGACGTCACCTGGGACGCCGCCGTTCCCGCCTTCCTCGAGGCCCGACACGTCAACCGGCGCGCCGCCCGCCTCACGACGGACACGGCCCGGTTCGCCCAGACCGGGTTCTGGACCGGACGCCTGCGCATCGGCAGCGAGTGGTTCGATGTCTCCGCCCCCGAGTGGGGCGGCGGGCGGGATCGCTCGTGGGGCGTTCGGCCCGTCGGCGAACCGGAGCCGCCCGGGCGTCGGTCCGGCGGGGGACCGGGCGGCTTCCTGTGGATCTACTCCACCATGCAGTTCGACGACTTCACGATCCTCTGCATCCTCCAGGAGGACCGCACCGGGCGGCGCTCGCTCGAACAGGCCGTGCGCATCTGGCCCGAGGCGGCCGAGCGCGATCCCGAACCGCTCGGACAGGTCCACCACGAGCTCGAATTCGCCGCCGGCTCCCGCCGCGTCTCGGCGGCCCGGCTCACGTTCACGCCGGTGCAAGGTCCTGTCCTCACCATCGCCATCGAACCGGTGGCGACGAGCTTCCTGTCTCTCGGCACCGGCTACGGCATGGACGTCGACTGGCGCCACGGCATGTACCAGGGACCGCTCGCCGTCCAACACCGCTCTTACGACCTGTCCGACCCCGAGGTGCTGGCGAGCGGGTACGGCCTCGTGGACGACCTCGGCCGCTGCGAGCTCGACGGCACCGTCGGTTTCGGGCTGTTCGAGAACGCCGTGCTGGGCCCGAACGACCGGTACGGATTTGGCGCCCATTGACCCCGGTGGCGGTCGCCAACGCCGGGCCTGGCTCACGTCGACGCGAACTTGGAGCCCCGAGCGCCCTAAGGGGCGCTCAGCCATCCAACTTCGCAGTTGGCAGCTGGACGGGTACCAGCTGTTGGTCTACGGTACCGCTGCGGGTACTCGGGGGACCTCGCTGTGGCAGTGACCAGGACCAACGCTCACCAGTTCGGCCTCCGGAGGCGCCGGTGAGCGCGGCTCGCTCGCTAGCCGGCGGCCTCGGGCGCAAGGTCTTCCGGCTCGTCCTCACGCTGTTCGCCGTCTCGGTCTTCACCTTCCTGCTGACCTCACTGCTGCCCGGCGATCCCGCCGTCACCATCCTCGGCGTCAACGGGGTGACACCCGAGGCGCTGGCCGCCGTGCACAAGGACCTCGGCCTCGACAAGCCCTTGGTCACCCGGTACACGAGCTGGCTCGGCGACGTGCTGCAGGGCGACCTGGGCACGTCGTACTCGCTCGGCCGCTCGGTGAGCTCGCAGATCACGTCCCATCTCCCGGTGACGCTCGAGATCATCGGCCTGGCCATCCTCATCGCCCTCGTCGTCGCCATTCCCCTGGGCGTGTTCACCGCGTACAAGGCGTCGAGCGTGGCCGACCGGGCCATCTCCCTCGTGACGTTCGCCTTGTTGTCCGTGCCGACCTTCGTCATCGGCATCGTGCTGATCCTCGTGTTCGCCGTCCGGCTGGACGTGCTGCCACCATCCGGATGGGTCGGCCTGAGCGAGGACCCAGCCGAGAACCTGCGCCGGGCCCTGCTTCCGGCGCTGGCGCTCGCGCTGCCGCAGATCGCCGTGTACACGCGGCTGCTCCGGGGCGACATGCGGTCCACGCTCGACGAGGACTTCGTGGCGTTCGCCGACGCCAAGGGCCTGTCTCGGCGCCGGGTGCTGCTCGGCCACGCCCTTCGACCGTCATCTTTCTCACTCGTCACGCTGGTCGGGCTGTCGGTCGGTTTCCTGATGGGCGGCACCGTCGTGGTGGAGACCATGTTCAACGTTCCGGGCATCGGCAGCCTGCTCGTGAACGCCATCTACCAACGCGATCTCGTGATGGTCCAGGGCGTCACCCTGTTCATCGCCGTCGCCTTCGTGCTCGTGAACTTCGTCGTCGACCTCCTCTACTCACTGCTCGACCCCAGGATCCGGCGCCGCCGTGTCGCTGCATCAGTCTGAGACCGTCCACCACCGGCTGGAGGTCGACTCCGGCCCGGTCGCGCCGTTCCTGGAAGCGACGGTCGAACCAGAGCTCGCCGAGGGACAACGGCGCGGTCGGTGGCGGTCGATCCCGATCGCGTTGTGCCTGCTGTGGCTCGGCATCGTCGTCTTCGGCGCCATCGCGGCCAATTGGCTCCCGCTCGACGACCCGGATGCGGTCCACCCCGTCGACCGGCTGCAGGGCCCCAGCACCGAGCACTGGTTCGGCACCGACCAGCTCGGCCGGGACCTGTTCTCGCGCGTCGTGTACGGCTCGCGCGTGTCACTGGTCGTGGCGCTGGCGTCGTTCGCCATCGGCCTCACCGTCGGCGGTGCTCTCGGCATCGTCGCCGGTTATCTCCGCGGCCCGGTCGACGCGGTGATCTCCTGGCTCACCGACGTGGTCCTGTCGTTCCCGGCGCTGGTGCTGCTCATCGCCCTCGTCGCCTACACCGGCGGCGGGCTGCTCAATATCTGCCTGGCGCTGGGCTTTCTCGCCATCCCGGTGTACGCCCGGCTCACCCGGGCCCACGCGCTGTCGGTCGGCTCGGAGGAGTTCGTCCTCGCCGCTCGAGCCACCGGAGCGGGTCGAATCCGCGTGCTGTGGCGCGAGGTGATGCCCAACGTCCTACCCGCCGTGCTCGCCTACGGGCTGGTGGCGATGAGCCTGGCCATCGTGGTCGAGGGCAGCCTGAGCTTCCTCGGGTTGAGCGTCTCGGCGCCCACGCCGTCGTGGGGTGGCCTCGTGGCCGACGGCCAGAAATACCTCCGCCAGCAGACGAACATGGTGATCATCCCGTCGGTCGTCCTGTGCCTCACGGTGTTGGCGTTGAACGTGGTGGGCGAGAACTATCGGCGCCGCTACGAGGTCGGCGATGCCTGACGGTGTCCTCGCGGCGGCGCCGCTGCTCGAGCTGGAGGACTTCCGCGTCCACTTCCGCACGCCGCGCGGCCTCCTGCGCGCCGTCGACGGTGTGAGCTTCACCGTGGAGCGGGGCCAGACCGTCGGCATCGTCGGCGAATCCGGCTGCGGGAAGACCGTGCTCGGCCGGTCGATTCTCGGGCTCGTGCGCGGGAAGAACGTCGTTCGGACCGGCGGCGTGGCCTTCGAGGGTCGCGACATCAGCCGGCTCTCCGACCGCCGAGCGCGCCAGGTGCGGGGCACCGACATCGCCATGGTCTTCCAGGATCCGATGACGTCGCTGAATCCGGTGATGAAGCTCGGACCGCAGCTCACCGAGGGTCTGCGGGCCCACACTCACCTCTCGGCCCGAGCCCGCGAGCAGCTCGCCGTCGACCTCTTGCGCAGCGTCGGCATCTCCACACCTGAGCGACGCCTGCACCAATACCCGTTCGAACTGTCGGGCGGCATGCGGCAACGCGTCACCATCGCCATCGCCATCGCCTGCAACCCCAAGCTCCTCATCGCCGACGAGCCCACCACCGCCCTCGACGTCACTGTCCAAGCCCAGATCCTGAACCTGCTCGAGGACGAGAAGCAGCAGCGCGACATGGGCATGATCCTCGTCACCCACGACCTCGGTGTGGTGGCCGACCGCACCGATCAGATCATCGTGATGTACGCCGGAACTGTCTC
>JBKOXV010000283.1:0-14916 GCA_046725105.1 bacterium
AACTGCAGCCGGGCGACGGCGTCACAGTGACCATGTCGGACGGATCGGTGCAGGCGTGGACGGTCGTCGACGTGACGTTGATCGCCAAGCCGGAGCTGCCGGTGTCGGAGGTCTTCTCTCGCACCGGCCCGCCGACGCTGACACTCGTCACGTGCGGCGGCAGCTTCGACCGGTCGTCGCACCACTACCGCTCGAACGTCGTCGTGACGGCCGTGCCGGCCTGACTGCGCCCGCCACCCACTGACCTGAACCGATGGGGATCTGGCGTGACAACCCGGCCGACCGGCGCGGCGCACGCGCGCTGGTGGCACTCGCCGTGCCGCCGTTGGAGCTCGGAACCGATCCACCTGGCGCCCGCCCGCCGGTTCGGCGCCGCCTCGCCCGATCGCGGTTGGTCGTCTCAGCCGGTGTCGCGTTTCGAGCGGCATCGGCGGCCAGAGGCACGAGACGTCGCCGCCGAGTGGGGCTGTGGGTGTAGCCGTCGTTCGCCTCGTCCGGCGTCACGGCCCGGCGCCCGGCCGGCGTTGCCGGCGGGCCCGAAGCGGGAGGCATTGTTCGAGCGGAGCGGGTCGGCGCCCGGTCGGCGGCGTCCGGCTCTGCCGTGCGCCGCCGGGCCGCGAAAGAACCGCTTGCCGAGCGGAGCGAGTAGGAGCCGACCGAAGCGCAGCGGCGGGCGGCGACGCAGATTCAGTTCTGGTCGAACACCAACAGGAACTCGATCACGCCGTTGTCCTCGGTGGAGATGCCGGCGGTGCTCGGGTTCGGGATGCCGTAGTCGGCGAACACGATCGGGATAGTGCCCGAAACCTCGATGTTGGCACCGTTGCGGCGGGCCGCGATCGGGAACGTGACGGACTTCGTGACGCCTCGCAGCGTGAGGTCACCGGTGGCCTGGGCGGCGACCTCGGCCTTGTCGGCCGGGATCGACCCGAAGTCGATGGGCTGGGTGAGCGTGAACGTCGCCGTGGGGAACTGGCTGGTGCTCATGATCCGCCCGGTGAACTGGCTGTCGCGGCGGGACTCGTCGCTCTTGATGGTGGCGACCTCCACGGTGAACGACGCCGCGTTCACAGCCGTGCCGGCGATCGTGAGCTGGCCCTCGACGCTGTTGGTGCGACCCACGGCTTCGGTGCTCTGGCCGAACAGCACCTCCTTGACCCGATAGCCGAGCTCCGAGGCGTCGGTGGCCGTCCACGTGCCGTCGACGCCTGCCGAGCCGCTCGCGGCGGACGTGGTGGACGTGGTGGCGGCCGTGCTGGCCGGGGCTGCGGCCGCGGCGGCCGTGGTGGTGCTGGCGGCGGCCTTGTCGGCGTTCTCGAAGGTCAGCTCGGCCTCGGGGTCGGCCTGGATGAAGTGGATGTAGATGAACGGCCCGGCGACCAGGCCGACGAGCACCAGCACGACGGCGCCGCCCAGGAACCACGGCCACCGGCGGCGGCGCCGGCGGGCGGCCGGGTAGTCGCTCTCCGGCGGCGGAGGCGGGGCCGCGCTCATGCTCCGCATCCAGCGGTCACGGCGAACATTCGAGCAGACTCAGCGGCGACGCTTGGCCCGTTGTCAGCAAATGCTCCGAGTTTCCTGTGAGCGGGACGGCGTCTCCGGGGCGGCCAATAGCATCGGCAGCCACTCATGCGCGTCCTGGCCGCGATCGACAAGTTCCGGGGCACGGCCACGGCGGCCGAAGCCGCCGAGGCGGTGTGCCGCGGTGTGGCCCGGGCCGGCGGCACGGCCACCGCCCTCCCCCTGGCCGACGGGGGCGAGGGAACGCTGGAGGTGCTCGGGGGCGGCAATCGCACCACGACGGTGATGGGTCCGCTCGGGGATCCGGTCGAAGCCTCGTGGCGGCTGGCCGGCCGGACGGCGGTCATCGAGATGGCAAAGGCGTCCGGCCTGGCCCTGGTGGGCGGGCCCGACGGCAACGACCCGATCGCCGCCACCACCCACGGCACCGGTGAGCTCATCGCCACCGCGCTCGACGCCGGCGCCCGCCGCATCGTGGTCGGGGTGGGTGGCTCGGCCACCACCGACGGCGGCCTGGGCGCCATCCGGGCCCTGTGGACGCCCGGCCGGCTGCGCGGCGTCGACCTGGTCGTCGCGTGTGACGTGCGGACCCGCTTCATCGACGCCGCCGAGGTGTTCGCCCCGCAGAAGGGCGCCAGTCCGGCCCAGGTGCAGCTGCTCAAGCGACGGCTGGAGCGGCTGGCCCAGGTGTATCTCGACGACTACGGCCTCGATGTGCGCGACGTCGAGGGTGGAGGGGCCGCCGGGGGGCTGGCCGGCGGCCTCACGGTGCACGGCGCCGTCCTCGTGAGCGGGTTCGACGTCGTGGCCGACGAGCTCGACCTCGACGACGTGATCGCCGGCGTCGACCTAGTGGTCACCGGC
Source organism: bacterium (assembly GCA_046725105.1). Taxonomy (GTDB): domain Bacteria; phylum Actinomycetota; class Acidimicrobiia; order Acidimicrobiales; family Ilumatobacteraceae; genus DASXAI01. Next base: position 2,386 of record JBKOXV010000283.1, read on the forward strand.
GAAGGATTCCTCGACGCGCAGAGCTTCGAGGGCAAAGTCGTCGGCGGCGTGGCGGCGCTGGCGGCCGAGGCGGGCGTGCCCGTCCTGGCCGTGGCCGGTGAGGTGTTCGACGAGGCCGACGCCAAGATGCCCACCGTGTCGCTGGTGGAGCGGTTCGGTCGTGATCGCGCCCTCACGAACCCGACCGGCTGCATCGAGGAGGCGGTGGCGGACTGGCTCAGCTCCTGGAGCGGGTGAACCAGACGACGCCGCCCACGATGAGCGCCAGGATCACCAACGTGCCGATCGACGCGAACACCAGTCCGAGCACGACCCGGACGAGATAGATCACGCCGAGCAGAGCCAGCACGACGAGCAACGGCATGACCCACCAGGGGGTGGTCGGTTTCGGGGGCGGCGGCTGGGCCACGCCTCAAAGCTACGTCGTGGTGGTCGTCACTTGGTTGGCGGCGTCGGAGGCGATGTCGCGCCCCAGGTTGACCAGGACCTGGGCCTGGCCCAGGTCGACCGGCGCCGGCGTGGGCATCGGCTGGATGTCGCTGATGTTGAGATAGGCGGCCACGTTCTGCGCCGCCGCCTCGTATCCGCTCAGGTAGAAGATCGTGGTGGTGTCGGACTTGGTTTGGTTGGTGGCTGGTTCGGCCAACTGGTAGCCGTCGGCCTTCATGGCGTCGCTCTTCCGCCCGGCGGCACCGGAGGTGCCCGAGGCATTGGCCACGATCACCGTGAAGCTGGCCTTGTCGACGACGGTGGTGGGCGGCGCCGTGGCCGACGTGGGGATCGTGGTGGGCACCGTGGTGGTGGCCGACGAGCCGTCCCCGGCGTCGACGGCGGCACCGTCGTCGATCTTGGTGAGGATCCAGATGCCCAGCAGCACGGCGATGACGACGACAATGGCTCCGCGGGCCGCCGTGTTGACCGCCGGGCGAGGCGGCGGGCGGCGGCTCAAGTCTCGACCCCTCCGCGGCGGGCCTGGGCCCCTTCGAGGCGGGCCCGGCGCCGCCGATCGCGCAGGCGGCGGAGGCGACGCACCACGAGCGGATCGTGCTCGAGGGCGTCGGGCCGGTCGAGGAGCTCGTTGAGGAGGCGGTAGTAGCGGCTCGCCGACAGCCCGAGGCTCTCTTCGATCAGGACCTCCTTGACGCCGTCCACCGTCCACCAGCTCCGCTCGAAATCGAGGACGGCCCGCTCCTGATCGGTCAGCGCCACGCCGACAGCCTGCCTGTCGGAAGGGGGCAATACAAGCACCCCCCTATCCTGGGCGGGAGGCCGGGTTAGCTCAGCAGGCAGAGCGGCGCTCTTGTAAAGCGCAGGTAGTGGGTTCGAGTCCCACACCCGGCTCAGCGGCGGAGGCGCTGGCGAGCAACCTCGTAGCACGCCAGCGTGGCCGCTGCCGAGACGTTGAGCGACGACAAGCGGCCGCGCATCGGGATCGCCACGACCACGTCGCAGCGCTGGCGCACGAGGCGCGACAGTCCCGATCCTTCGGCGCCGAGCACGAGCACGACCGGCTCGCGGCCCAGGTCGTCGAGGTCGAACACAGACCGGTCGGCGGCGTCGTCGAGGCCGACGATCCAGCACCCCAGCTGCTTGGCCCGCTGCAGGGCGGCGGGCAGCCCCGACACGACGGCGATCGGGAGGTACTCGATGGCACCGGCGGCGGCCTTGGCGACGGTCGGCGTCACGTGGACGGCCCGGTGCTTGGGTACGAGCACGCCGGTGGCGCCGGCGCCTTCGGCCGAGCGCAACAGCGCGCCGAGGTTGCCGGGATCGGTGACGCCGTCGACGGCGACGAGGAAGGGCGACGGCGCGCCCTTCGCCGGCCGGGCCAGGTCGTCGAGATCGGCCTCCCGCAAGGGTGCCGCTTTGGCGAGCACACCCTGGGGTGCCTCGCTGCGCGCCTGGGCCTCGAGCTTCCGCCGGCTGACCTCCAGCACGGGGACGCGCTGCTGGCTGGCGAGGTCGACGATGTCGGCGATCACGCCGGCGTCCTCGAGGTCGCTGGCGATCCACAGTTCGCGGATCTTGCGCCGCCCGGCCAGCAGCAGCTCGCGCACGGCTTGGCGGCCCTCGACCTGCTCGCCGCCGAGGCTGCGATCCCGCTCACGGGCAGCGGGGGCCGGGCGCGACTTCGGCGGGCGGCGGGCCGGTCGTCTGGTCACACTCGGGCCACCAGCGCCACGGCCCAGCAGGCGATGCCCTCGCCCCGGCCGATGGCACCCAGGCCCTCGGCCCGCCGGCCCTTCACGGTCACCGGCGCTCCGGTGGCGTCGGCCAGGCGGGCTTCCATCTCCTGGCGGCGCGGCGCCAGGACGGGCCGCTCGCACACCACGTTGCAGTCGACGTTGGCGGCGGCCCACCCGGCCGTCTCCAGCATCCGGCGCACCTCGTGCAGCAAGAGGATGGAGTCGGCGTCCGCCCACCGGGGATCCGTGTCGGGAAAGTGCCGGCCGATGTCGCCGAGCCCGGCCGCGCCGAGCAGGGCGTCGGCCACGGCGTGGGCCACGACGTCGGCGTCGCTGTGCCCGGCCAGGCCCGGCTCGTCAGGGAACTCGCACCCGCCGAGGACGAGCCGCCGAGCCGGGTCGTCTGTGAAGCGGTGGACGTCGAAGCCCTGGCCGACCCGCATCACGGCCGCTGCGCCCCGCTCGCGATCCGCTGGCGGGCCCACTCCAGGTCCTCGGCCTCGGTGATCTTGCGGTTGGCCGGATCGCCGGGGACGGTGACCACCGTGCCGCCGACCGCTTCGACGAGGGCGGCATCGTCGGTGCCCTCCGCACCGCCGGCGTGAGCCCGGCGCAGGAGGTCGGCGCGGAAGGCTTGCGGCGTCTGCACGGCCACCAGCCGGGCCCGGTCCGGCGTGGTGACGACCACGCCGTCGCTATCGACCTCTTTGATGGTGTCGGCGACCTTCACGGCCGGCACGGCGCCGTCGGCTCCGGCCCGCACGGCGGCGATCACGGCGTCGAACAGCTCGGCGCCGGCGAAGGGTCGAGCGGCGTCGTGCACGACGACGATGGCAGCGTCGGTCGGGATGGCGGCCAGGCCGCACCGGACGGACTCGGCCCGCGTCGCCCCGCCCGGCACAGTGCCCCAGCCGACACGGTCGGGCGGCACGACGAGGACCAACCCGTCGGATGCGGCGCTCGCCGCGTCGCACGCCCACTCGACCACGAGCCGGCCGCCGAGGTCGGCGAACTGCTTGAGGCCGCCGAAGCGCGAGCCGGACCCGGCGGCCACGACGATCGTCCACACCGCCCCAGGCACGCCGCGGCAGGGTATACCCTCCTCTGTCTCCATGGCTTATGAGGACCTGCTGGCGGCGACGGAGTTCTTCGCCGGCGTCAGCCGAGATCAGCTGACCGAGCTGGAGAAACGGGGTGTCGTCCGCGTCCTCGTGCGCGGCGACGTGTTGTTCGACGAGGGCGCCATCCCCGACGAGCTGTTCGTCGTGCTGTCCGGGCGCATCGCCATCGCCAGCCGGTCCATCGACGGGCGCGAGAGCGTGTTCGCGCTCATGGAGGCCGGCGACCTGTTCGGCGAGATGGGGCTCCTCGACGGCCTACCCCGCTCGGCCGAAGCCCGGGCCCTGGAGGCGTCGCAGGTGCTCGCCATTCCCAGCGAGCCGGTGCGGGCCATGTTCGAGGCCGATCCCGCCCTCCTGTGGGGCGTGGTGCGGCTGCTGTCGGGCCGCATCCGCGCCATGGACGAGGCGCTGGCCGACTCGGTGTTCCTCGACGTGACCGGGCGCACCGCCAAGCGGCTCCTCGAGCTGGCCGGCGGGGCCGACGAGTTCCTGCTGCCCGTCACCCAGGAGGAGCTGGCCGGCATGGTGGGGGCGTCACGAGAGCGGGTCAACAAGGCCATCGCCAGCTTCATCCGGCTCGGCTGGATCGAGCAGCACGACCGCCGCTACCGCATCGTGCAGCGCGACCGCCTCACGCTGCGCGCCCGCTGACGCCGCTAGCCGCGCAGGAAGGCCCAGGCCCGAGCCCAGGCGTCGGCGGCGTCGTCGGCCCGATGGTTGGGCCGGCTGGCGTCGTGCACGAACCCGTGGTCGGCCTCGGGGTAGTGCACCACGGTGACGCCGGCGAACTCGAGGGCGGCGACGTCGGTCGGCGGCGTGTACGGATCCTTCTCGCCGATGATGGCCAGCACCGCCGACCCGCCGGGCCGGGCGAGGGCATCGAGCGGCTCGCCGTGGCCATCGCCGCGCCACGCCTCGGGCAGGCGGATCATCCCGTAGAAGCTCACGATGCGGTCGAACCGAGCGAGGGCGGCGGCCTTCAGGGCGTACATGCCGCCCATGCAGAACCCGATCAGACCGACCCGGTCGCACAGCGTGGCGTCGGCCGCCTCGGCCAGGTCGCGCAGTACGTCCTCGTCGCGCCGGGCGGCGACGGCCGGGTACCGAGCCTCGACGTCGAGAGGGAGTTCCTGGCCGGGGAAGGGCTCGGGCGCGCACACCGTCATCTGCTGCTCGGCGGCGATCCGGTCGGCCATGTCGTCGAAGAGAGGCCGCAACCCGAAGATGTCGGGTGCGATGACGAGGCCCATGGCGGGATCGCCGTCGGCCTTGGCCAAGGCGGCGGGGGTGCCGGACGACAGCGTGACGCGCATTCCCTCGTTTCTAGCGGCTGGCGGCGGCCGTCCGGCGAGCCCAGGTCCACGGATAGGCGGCGTCGGCGACCGAACGAGCGTCGTCGGAGACGAGCAGCGGGCGGAACGTGTCGATCATCACCGCCACCTCCTCCGTGCGCTCTTGGGGCCGGGCCGCCTCCAACGACCCCGGCTGCGGGCCGTGCACGAACCCGGCCGGATGCAACGAGATCGACCCGACACCGATGCCCGAGCCCGCCCGGCTCATGAAGTCGCCGGCCGAGTAGAAGAGCACCTCGTCGGAGTCCACGTTGGCGTGGTGGTAGGGGACCTTGATGGCGTCCGGGTGGAAGTCGTACAAGCGGGGAACGAACGAGCACACGACGAAGTTCGGGCCCTCGAAGGTCTGGTGGACCGGCGGGGGCTGGTGGATGGCGCCGACGATGGGCTCGAAGTCGCCGATGTTGAAGGCGTACGGGTACAGGCACCCGTCCCAGCCGATCACGTCGAACGGGTGCGACGCGTACGTGTAGCGCGTCAGGCCGCTCCGGTTGCGGACGAGCACATCCACGTCGGCCCCGTCCGCCACCAGCGGCTCGCCCGGGCCGCGGAGGTCGCGCTCGCAGTAGGGGGCGAACTCGTTGAACTGGCCGAAGGCGGTCAGGTAGCGCTTCGGCGGCTGGACGTGCCCGGTCGCCTCGATCACCAGCAGCCGCAGCGGCTCGCCGCCGGCCGGCACCCAGCGGTGCGTGGCCGACGTCGGGATCACGACGTAGTCGCCCGGACCGACCGAAAGCACACCGAAGACCGACTCGAGCGCGCCCTGGCCGGACTGGACGTAGACGAGCTCGTCGCCTACGGCGTTGCGGTACAGCGCCGAGGGTTCGGTTGCCGAGGCGTGGGCGATCACGACGTCCGGGTTGCCGAGCAGCACCCGGCGGCCGGTGACGGCGTCGCCGCCAGTCGGCAAGTCGCCGGTCCGCAGGTGCATCGGCAGCAGCGGGTCGTTGGGCGTGAGCGCCGACCGGCTGTCGGCGATTGCTTCGGCGGCCACGATCGCCGACGGCGAGCGGCGGTGGTACAGCAACGCCGAGTTGTTCGAGAAGCCCTCGATGCCCATCAGCTCCTCGGCGAAATAGCCGCCGTTGCCGTCGTGGAACACGACGTGGCGTTTGGGGGGAACCTCACCCACCGAGCGGTAGTACGGCATGGGCCACCTCCTCGTGACTCCTTCTACCCGTTGTGGGCCGGGATGATGGTGCCGGCGCACGCACCGAAGTCGATCCAGCCCCGATCGTCGTCGGGGCCGCCACACCAGCCTCGCAGCACCGCGGTGTCTCCGTCCTCCAGGAACGTGCGGACCGAGCCGTCGGGCAGCTGCAGGGGGTCGCGGCCCCGCCACGTGATCTCCATCAGGCTGCCGCGGCTGTCGCCCGTGGGCCCGCTGACGGTGCCCGATCCGAGCAGGTCGCCGGTGCGGGCTCCGGCCCCGTTGCCGGTGAGATGGGCGAGCTGCTGGGCGAAGGACCAGTACATGTGCCGGAAGCTCGTACGGCTGATGGTGGCCCCGTTCAGCAGCACCTCCAGGTCGAGGTCGAGGTGCCACGGCCTGGTCGCCTGCAGGTACGGAGCGGGTTTCGGCACCTGGGGCTCGCCCGCCCGCAGGAAGGGCCGCACCGCGTCCAGCGTCACGATCCACGGCGAGATCGACGTGGCGAAGCTCTTGGCCAGGAACGGCCCGAGCGGCTGGTACTCGAAGGCCTGGATGTCGCGCGCCGACCAGTCGTCGAGCAGCACGAACCCGAAGACATGGCGATCGGCGGCGTCGGGACGGATGCGGCCGCCCAACGGGGATCCGACACCGACGACGGTGCCCACCTCCAGCTCGATGTCGAGGACGGCCGTCGGGCACCAGTAGGGCTCGCCGTCGGCGCCGGTGACCAGGCCGCGTGGCCGCACGATCGGCGTGCCGGACACGACGACGGTGCCGGCCCGCCCGTGGTAGGCGACGGGCAGGTGCTTCCAGTTCGGCAGGAGCGGTTCCGAGCCCGGGCGGAGGATGAGCCCCATGTTCCGGGCGTGGTGCTCGGACGAGTAGAAGTCCGCGTAGTCGGCGACATCGACGGGCAGCACCATGTCGACGTCGTCGAGCGCCACCGACACGCCGTCGAGATCGGCCTCCTGCAACGTGGCGCGGGTGCGGGCCCAGGTGTCGGGCCCGAGGGACAGGTAGTGGTTCAGCGAACCCTCGGAGAACACGCCGTCGGGCAGCTCGACACGATCGAGACCGCCTGCTCGTTGCAGGGCGTCGAGGTCGACGGCGGTCTCGCCGAGCCGCACGGCGGCGAAGCGCCGATCGCCGCGGCGGCAGACGCCGAACGGCAGGTTGTCGAGACCGAAGCCGTCAGGCACGGCGGGCCAACCCGTCGAGCTGCGCGAGGTGTTGCTCCACGTGCCCGATGTGGAACTCCTCGAGCTGGCGCTCGATCGTCATCTCGCCCAGGGTCTGGTGCCTCCCCACCCGCTGCCAGTCGTGTTCGGACAGACCGGCGATGTAGGCCCGCAACGCCGACAGGGCACGGCGCGCCGCGTCGACGTTCTCGGTCACCGGGCGGTGCCGCCCGGCCTCTATCGCGGCGATGCGTCCCTCGTTGCTCTTGACCCGGCCGAAGGGCACCGGGTCGGCCTGGCCGGCGTCGACGACACGAGCCAGCTCGCCGAGCCAGTACCCGCCGATCTCGGCCAAGTGGGCCCAGACCTGGTCGGCGTCCCACCGCTCCGTGCCGCCCGGGTCGGGCTCGGTGAGGCCGGTGTGGCGGGCAGCGGCGTGAGCCACGAGGCGGGCGTCGGCGGCGTCGCACCGATCGACGACGGCCTGCACCTGCCGGGCTCGGGAGCCGGTGGGCAACCGCCATGCGCCGGCCAGGTCGAGCGGCGCCGCCAGGCGCTCCATCGCGGCGAGGAATTGATCGTTCTCCTCGGCCGTGCCGATCGTCACGCGTACGCCTTCGCCGGGAAAGGGCCGAGTCACGACGCCGGCCCGTTCGAGGTGGAGCGTGAGATCGGCCGCCCGCTCGCCGACCGGCAGCCACACGAAGTTGGCCTGAGGGTCGGGCACCGAGAGGCCGACGCGGTTGCGGAGCTCGGCCGTGACCCGCTCGCGCTCGGCGATCGTCTGCTGCACGCGGGCGCCGAGCTCGTCGTCGGCGGCCAGCGAGGCGAGCGCGGCCGCCTGGCCCAGGCCGTTGACGGCGAAGGGCACGAGGACTTGGTCGACGGCGGCGACGACATCGGCGTGGCCGACGAGGTAGCCGACTCGGAGGGCAGCCAGCCCGTAGGCCTTCGAGAAGGTGCGGAGCACGACGAGGTTGGGATGGGTCGCCGCCAGGGCCAGCGCGTCAGGGGCGTGCCGGCCGGTGACGTACTCGTGGTAGGCCTCGTCGAGCACGACGAGGCAGTCGGGCGGGACCGCCTCGAGGAGGCTCGCCAGCTCCTCGTGACCGACGACGGTGCCCGTGGGGTTGTTGGGCGACGTGACGAGGACGACCCGGGTGCGCTCGGTGACGGCCCGTCGGAGGCCCGGCATGTCGAGGGCCTCGAACCGGTTCGGCACGCGCACCTCGGTGCCACCGACGATCGTGGCGTAGATGGGATAGGCCTCGAAGCTGCGCCAGCCGTAGACGACTTCGTCGCCCGGATCGGCGTACGCCAGAAGGATCTGCTGCAAGAGGCCGACCGAGCCGCACCCCACGGTGATCTGCTCGACCGGAACGGCGAGCCGCGACGCGACGGCAGCGCGCACCGCCTCCGCCCGATGATCGGCGTAGCGGTTCAGGGCATCGGCCGCCGACCGGTCGATCGCCGCGACCACAGAGGGCAGAGGTGAGAAGGGATTCTCGTTCGAGGCCAGCTTGATGGCGTCGTCCAGGTCGTGGTCGCGCATGGCGACCTCGGCGGATCGCCCCGGCTTGTAGACGGGCAGCGCCGCCAGCGCCGGCCGTGGAGGAGGTGGTTTCCTCATACTGGCTCTTCCTCGTGCCTATCCTGCCGTGGGATGGAGGGGATCCGCGCCAGGTTCGTTCGTATCGCCGCGCTCGCCGCCGCCGTGATCACGGCGGCACCGCTGGTGGTGACGCCGGCATCGGCCCAGGCGCCCGGCTGCATCCCACCGGCCAGCGGCGGAACGCTGGTGGGCCGCGTCGGCGGCTTCCACCCGGTGACCCCCGTGCGCCTGCTCGACACCCGCGTGAGCACCAAGGTGGGCGACGGTTGCGTCGCCGAGGTCGACGTCTCCTCGGTGGCGCCCGCCACCGCCACGGGTGTCGCCCTCAACGTCACCACCGTCAACGCCGAGGCGCATGGCTTCGTGACGGCGTACGCCTGCGGGTCGGCTCGGCCGTCGACGTCGAACGTGAACCCGCGTGTCGGCGACCCGACCCCGAACCTGGTGATCGTCACCCTCGACAGCTCGCGCCGGGTGTGCCTGTTCACCTTCGCCGCCACCGACCTCGTCGTCGACGCCACCGGCTGGTTCGGCACGGGCGGCGATCTCTTCCACGAGCTGCCACCGGCCCGCCTGGTCGACACCCGCACCCAGGGACCGGCCCTTCCCGCCGGCACCGACCTCCCGGTGCCCGTCACCGGCGTCCCGTCCAGCGCCGTCGGCGTGGTCGTGAACGTCACCATCACCGAGCCGAGCGACCCTGGCTTCGCCACCATTCATCCGTGCGGGACGGCGGTCCCTCCGACGTCGACGGTCAACTACCTGGCCGGCGAGAACCGGGCCAACCAGACCGTCGTGGGCGTGGGGAACGGGGCGGTGTGCGTGTTCGTCGTCACCACCGCCCATGTCGTCGTGGACCTGGCCGGGTGGTTCGGACCCGGTGACAGCGCCGTGCCGCTGCAGCTCGTCGAGGGCTCGCGTCTCGTCGACTCCCGGGATGGCACCGGTGGCTTCAACGGCGCCATGGCGCCCGGCGAGACCCGGCAGTTCGATCCCGACGTCGCCGGCACGGCGCCCGACGGCAGCCACGTCCTCGTGCTCAACGTGGTGGCCACGCAAGCCGCCGCCCGCGGCTTCCTCACCGTCTATCCGTGCCGCCTGGGCCTGCCGCCGACGTCGTCGGTGAACTACGCGCCCGGCACCGAGTCGACCAATCTCGTCACGGTCCCGATCGACGCCGACGGCAAGATCTGCGTCTTCTCCTTCGAACGCACGCACATCGTCATCGACCTGTTCGGCGCCTTCGGCGCGCCCGGGACGTTGCGGGCGCTCCATCTCGACGGACTGCCCCTCGATCCCCCGTTCCGCCCGGACGTCCACGACTACGTCCTGCACTGCGCGGCGGGTTCGAACTCGGTCACGTTCGAGGCCGTCGCCATGCCCGGAGTGTCGGTGGTGGTCGACGGCGTCGCCACGCTCACGGGCGCGCGCACGCTGCAACCGAACGGCGCCGTCCGAGTCCAGGCGGGTGGCGAGGTGTACTTCGTGCGCTGTCTGCCGCCCGACTTCCCGGCGATCACTGCCGTGAAGACCGGTGACGTGGCGCTCGGCTACTACCTCATGGAGGACGGCGTCGCCAGCACGGGCGGACGGTTCCTGATGATGCTCGACACCAATGGCGTCCCAGTCTGGTACCGGCGGGTGCCGATCCCGGAGATCGACTTCAAGCTGCTGCCGAACGGCAACCTGACGTCGATGCCGTTCGTACGCACCGTCTTCAACATCGACGACTCGCTCGGGTACAACGAACGGACGATCGACGGCACGATCGTGCGCACGGTCCAGACCTCCGGCAGCCCCACCGACTACCACGACCTGCTGTTGCTGCCCAGCGGGAACTACCTCGCGGTCACCTACCGGCAACGGAACGTGGCGTCGCTCCCGCCGGCGTTCGGCTCGTGCGGGGCGAACGACACAGTCGTCGACGGCGTGATCCAGGAGGTCACACCGGCCGGCTCGCTCGTGTCCGAGTGGAGCTCGCAGCAACACATCGACCCCAGCGAGGTCGTCGTGCCGCTGTGCGACAGGACGGCCGTCACCGGGTCGCAGCCGCCCACCAACGCCGTCGACTACATGCACATCAACGCCATCGACTACGACGCTGCCACCAACCAGGTCCTCGTCACGTCCCGGCACCTCAACGCCGTCTTCTGGGTCGACTGGTCGACGAAGGATGTCGTGCGCAAGCTCGGCGGCCAGGGCACCAACCCCGACAACCCGGCCGTCTTCACCTTCACCGGCGGCGACGTCAACGCCTTCGCCTTGCCCCACGACGGCCGGCTCAATCCCGATGGTCACCTCACCGCCTTCGACAACCAGGCCGCCCCGAAGGGGAACGGCAACCCGCGTGCCGTCGAATACGCCCTCGACCTGCAGGCCAGGACGGCCACGCTCGTGTGGCAACGGCCGCTGGGATTCACGGGGTCGCTGTTCGGCGGGCTGGGCAGCGTGCGGCGCCAACCCGACGGCAACACCGTGATCGCCTGGGGTGGGTTCGACAATCCCGTCTTCACCGAGGTCGATGCCAGCGGCAAGGCGCTGCTCCAGGTCTCGATGCCCAGCTCCAACAACCTCACCTATCGCGTGACGAAGATCCCGCCGACGGCGTTCACCCTCGACCAGCTGCACGCCACGGTCAGCGGCTGAATCGGCGTCGCCGTCCTCCGCTTCGTTTCGACCGGCTCCTACTCGCTTCGCTCGACAAACGGTCCTCGCGCCACCCGGCGGCGCACGACAGAGCCGAACGCCGCCGCATTCACAGGTTGCCCCGTCGCGCCTGGTCCCGTTCGATGGCCTCGAACAGCGCCTTGAAGTTGCCTTCCCCGAAGCCCTTGGCGCCGTGCCGCTCGATGATCTCGAAGAACACCGTGGGCCGGTCGGTGACGGTCTCCGTGAAGATCTGCAACAGGTACCCCTCCGAGTCGCGGTCGACGAGGATGTTGTGGCGCTGAAGCTCGTCCCACGGCAGCTCGACGCCGGCGAGGCGCTGACGCGCGTCGTCGTAGTACTCGTCCGGCACTCGCATGAAGCGGACGCCGCGGGCTCGGAGTGCCCCGACGGTGGAGACGATGTCGTCCGTGCGGAGGGCGATGTGCTGCACCCCTGGGCCGTCGTAGGTCTCGAGGTACTCCTGGATCTGGCTCTTCTTGCGGCCGTCGGCGGGCTCGTTGATCGGCATGTAGATCCGGGTGCCGTCCCAGACCACCGTCGACATCAAGGCGGAGTATTCGGTGGCGATCTGGCTGTCGTCGAAGTGGACGAGCTGCCGCAGGCCGATGACCTCGCTGTAGAAGCGCACCCAGTCGTCGAGCCGGCCCTTCTCGACGTTGCCGACGACGTGGTCGATGCGCGTCAGGCCGGCGGCCGGACCCGCCGGCTCGGGCGGAAGGTTCTCCGCGGCGTAGCCCGGCTCGAGCAACGGGCTCGAGTAAGTGCGGCGTGAGACGAAGGTGTGGCGCGTCTCGCCGTAGGTCTTGATCTGGGCCAGTTCGAGCGCGCCGGTCTCGTCGGTCTCGGTCCAGGGCGCCCGCGCCGGCTCGGCGCCTCGGGCCACCGCCGCCTCATACGCCGCCGCGGCGTCGTCGACCAGCCAGGCCAGGTCGTGCACGCCGTCGCCGTGGGTGCGCACGTGAGCGGCGATGGGCGAGTCGGCGGTCAGGGCGCCCGAGACGACGAAGCGGATCTCGCCCTGCTCGAGCACGTAGCTGGCCTTGTCGCGAACGCCCGTCTCGGGCCCGGCGTACGCGGTGCAACGAAAGCCGAACGCCGACATGAGGAAGCCGCCGAAGGCGCGGGCGTTGCCGACCCAGAACTCGATGCAGTCCCAGCCCAGCAGCTGGGCGGCGGGTGCTTCCTGTGCAGTGGTCACCATGTCACTCATGCAACGACCGAAGACGGCTGAACGTCAACTGGTGGCGTAGTGACTGGGC
>JBKOXV010000007.1:0-8114 GCA_046725105.1 bacterium
AATCTGAGTAGTCATTCCGGGTCGGCGCGCCAGCTTCGCCCCCTGGTTTCGAGGACGCATTTCGCTGCGACTGCCCCGCGCGACGGCACTCATAGACCCTGCTCGGGTGCATGAAGCGGTGTTCGACGCTCACGGTTCCCCCGTAGGGATGGCAGCGTAGGTCGCTCAGGACGGCGGTGGGAGGCCAGGAAGCCTGGTGCGGGCCTGTGGGCCGCTTGGGCGTGAAGAAGTCGGGGCGGGCACGTCACGGTGTCAACCGTGTCGTCTCGGCGTTGTTGGGCAGCGGTTCGATGCGCCGCACCCTGCGGGCCGCAACGTAGTGGCCAGGGCCGATGCGAAGCGCCCGGTCGATGTGATCGCGGTCGCGGGTCTGCTGCCACATAGCGATCATCGCGCTAGGGCGAACTTCGCTCGTGAGCTTCTCGCCGGTCGTCAGGGTGAGGACGCAGGGCACAGCCACGCTACGTCGCGGAGTTGATGAGGACGACACCGGCAGCGGGCACCAGGACGCGGGAGTCGACGCGCTCGTTGAGCTTGTAGCCCACCTGGCCCTGATCGGAATGGAGCTCCACAAGCTTCTGGAGGCCGAGCCCACGGACACGCCGGATGCCGAACGCTGTCTCGATGTCGCCCAACACGCCGCTGCGGGCGTTGGCGCCTGCAGCCGGGAGGCCCGCGTCGATGTAGACGGGTCGGGCCATCAGGGTCGGCTGTGCAGCTTGCAAGCTCGGGAACAGGAAGCCGCCGGCGGTGTCGACCGCTCCGGCCATGCGGCCAAACAGGTCGGGATGTAGGACCCAGACCGCTCGAGCCCTGTACGCGGCCGGCAGCGCAAGGTAGTGGGCCTGCACGTCCGCCCTGGTGAACGTGAGGGTCGAGCCGGTGGCGCCGGTGGACGTGGGGATGCCGTTGCCCGACGTCGCGATACCCAACGGCTGGCCCGAGCCGGATCCCTGGGCGAAGGCGTCCCGCTGGATGGCGCCGAGGCGCCTGCCGAGCACCCGCGCCATCAAAGCGTCGAAGTTGAGGGCGCTGTCTTCGACGAGCTCCTCGGAGGCGACCGTCTTCGCGCCCGACTTGTACGCCCCTAGCGGGCTCTGGGCGTAGGTCTCGTCCGTGGCACTGATGGCGGCGGCCTCAGCGAGCCACTGCGCGGTCCCGTAAGCGCTGACGATGGGTGCCGTGAAGGTCTCGCCGTCGTCGGTGTCGATCTGCGTCGCCAGCTGAGCGATGGCGCTCTCGGCGACGGCGGCAGCCGCGACCTGCTCGGCGAAGTCCTGCGGGACGAGATAGCCCCCCGCCGCGTTGCTGCCCTTCGAGAGCGCGCGGTGCTCCTCGTGGCTGAGAATCTCGCTCGGGTCGACGCCTCGGTCGCTGAGCACGTACTTCCACCACGCGTCTGAGTAGCGCTCGACGCTGGTGACACCGGCCGCCACGCGGGCACGGTACTGCGCGTAGCTCGAGGCCTCGCTCGCGACTCGAGCGCGGTGAGCGGCACCCCGACACCGCGCGGAGCAGTACCGGGCGTCGGAGCGTCGCGCCTGGAGGGGGCGACCGCAGTTCTCGCACTGAGTAGGCAGGTCGACGGGAAGCGGCCAAGTGGAGGGCGAGGGGCGGATCATGTGCCAAACGTAACGAACCGCTAGGACGGAACCCAACTTTTTCTACCGATTAAGTCGTAAATGCGGCCCAGCACGGGCAGGCACCTAAAGGGCCCTGAGCATCCCCAAGTGCGGCTCGGCGCTGGCCGCCGGGGCCGCCGCTAGGCTCTCGGCCGAGCTGGAGTGGGCTCGATCAAGGAGGAGCGTTGGCAGTACGTCTTGAGTGGGAGGGCAAGCCCCAGCAGGTAGAGCGCCTCACTCTGCCCTTTCAAACCGTCGAGACCATCAACGAGTCTCGCGCAACGCGAGAGCGAGATGCGGGCTCGCTCCTGCATAGCCCGACAAGTTCAGAGACCTGGCGCAACCAGCTCATCTGGGGCGACAACAAGCTCGTGATGAGCAGCCTTCTCAAGGACTATGCCGGTCAGATCAAGCTTGTCTACATCGACCCGCCGTTCGACACGGGGACGGACTTCTCGTACCGCGTCCACGTCGGGGACACATCGGTCGCCAAGCTCCCATCCGTGCTCGAGGAACACGCGTACCGCGACACCTGGGGTCGAGGCCAGGAGTCTTATTTCTCGATGATGTACGAGCGCCTGGTGCTGATCCACGAGCTCCTAACCGACGACGGGTCGCTCTATCTCCACTGCGCGCCCAACGTAAGCCACTACCTGAAGCTCGTCTGCGACGAGGTCTTCGGACCGACGAACTTCCGCAGCGAGATCATCTGGAAGCGGACGACGGCGCATAGCGACACCAAGCAGGGGCGAACCCTCCATGGGGGCATCCACGACGTGATCCTCTTCTACACGAAGAGCGACTCCTGGATCTGGAACACAATCTACGTTCCGTACGACGAGGCCTACATCGAGCTGAAGTACCGGTTTGTTGAGGAGGAGACCGGGCGTCGGTATCGCCTCGGGGACTTGACCGCTGCCAAGCCGGGCGGGGACACAAGCTTCGAATGGCATGGGCGCAAGCCGTACAAGGGGCGCTACTGGGCGTACTCGCGGGAGAAGATGGATCAGATGCTCGCCGAGGGACGGATCCGCTTCCCTGACAAGCCTGACGGCGTACCCGAGTACAAGCGGTACCTCGACGAGATGCCCGGGGTCCCGCTCCAAGACGTCTGGACGGACCTCGATCCCATCAATGCCAGGGCGCTCGAGCGCATCGGGTACCCCACCCAGAAGCCCGAAACGCTCGTAGACCGGATCGTCAAGACATCGAGCAACGAGGGTGACCTTGTCGCGGACTTCTTCTGCGGGTCGGGAACCATGCTCGTGGTAGCCGAGAAGAGTGGTCGGCGTTGGATCGGGTGCGATCTCGGTCGCTTCGCGATCCACACGAGCCGCAAGAGGCTTCTGAACGTCCCCGATTGTCGCCCGTTCGAGATCAGGAACCTTGGTGCGTACGAGCGGCAGCGGTGGCAGATCGAATCGGGCAACGGCGCGCTGCGTGCTTACCTCGACACTATCCTCGCCTTCTATCGCGCCGAGCCGGTGGACGGCTTCGCGCACCTCCACGGCCGCAAGGCGGGTCGCATGGTGCACGTCGGCGCCACCGACGCTCCCGTGACGATCGATGAGACGGAGGACGTCATGGACGAGATGGCGGACAACGGCATCGAGTCCTGTGATCTGCTGGGCTGGGAGTGGGAGATGGGGCTGCACGACACGATCACCGAGCGTGCGCGCCGCCGCGGTCTGGATGTCCGGCCGCGCCAGATCCCGCGGGAGGTGATGGAGCGGCAGGTGACGGAGGCCGACGCGGTCCGATTCTTCGAGCTCGCCCACGTCGACCTCGACGTCCGCCGGCAGGGGCAGGAGGCGTGCGTGGTGCTCAAGGACTTCGCGATACCGAGCGAGAACCTGATCCCGCCCAAGGTTCGCGAGAGCATCCAGGCGTGGTCGGACCTCATCGACTACTGGTCGGTCGACTTCGACTTCAGCGACGAGGTCTTCCACAACCAGTGGCAGGCGTATCGAACCCGCGAGCAGCCGGCACTCGCGACGCAGAGCGGTTGGCATGAGTACCCCGAGCCCGGACGCTACGCGATTGTCGTGAAGATAATCGACATCTTCGGCAACGACACCACCAAGCTGGCCGAGGTCCGCACCAAGTGAGCACCGAAACGGCGCCATTGCCGCCCGGGGATCCCTACGCGATCCCCGACCGGCGCAAGCCCAGCGAGGGCACGTACGCGGTCAACGGAGTGCGCGCGCACGTCGACGCTTGGCGCGCTCAGGGCTATCCCGGGTCGTCGGCGACCTCGCGGCGGCTGCTGGCGTTCTGGTTCGCCGATGAGCACCGCTTCGACGACGGGCGCCCATTCCGCTTCTACTTCTGCCAGCGCGAGGCCGTCGAGACTTTCGTGTATCTGACCGAGATCGAGCCCGTCCGCGGCCTGAAGGACCTGCTCGAGTTCTCCGAGCATGGGATGACGATCCAGCCCGGCGAGCCCAAGCGCCAGCGCCTGGCCATGAAGATGGCAACGGGCTCCGGCAAGACGATGGCGATGAGTCTCTGCATCGTGTGGTCCTACTTCCACGCGCTCTACGAGACCGACTCGCCGATGACGACCTCATTCCTGGTCGTCGCGCCGAACATCATCGTGTTCGAGCGCCTCAAGGCCGACTTCGGCGACGCCGCGACGTTCCGCCGCGATCCGCTCGTCCCGCCGGAGTGGTCACACGACTTCGACCTCACGGTGCTCCTGCAGGACGACCCGGCTCCCGTGACGGCACGCGGCGTCCTGTATCTCACCAACGTCCACCGTCTCTACGAACCGCCCACTACGCGCGGCAAGAACAAGACCGCCCCCAACCCCGTCGAGGCGATGCTCGGCCCCCGAGTGAACCGCGACGTCGAGACGTCCTCTGCAGAGGAGCTCTTCGACCGGATCGCCGACCGCCGGCGGCTCATGGTCCTCAACGATGAGGCCCACCACGTCCACGACGAGAAGCTCAAGTGGAACCAGACGATCGAGCGCCTCCACGACGAGCTCCGCGAGCGAACACCCGACGATCCCGGCGCTGGCGTCGTCTCCCAGCTCGACTACTCGGCGACCCCGAAGTACGAGAAGGGCGGTGTCTTCCGCCACGTCGTCGTCGATTACCCGCTCGCCCAGGCCGTGGCCGACGGAATCGTCAAGATGCCGCTCATCGGCGAGGTGGCGGGCGCGCAGGTCGAGCTCGGCGATACCTCCTTCCAGCGCAACCGCCAGTGGCTCGACGTCGCCGTGGGGCGCTGGCGCGCGTTCAACGAGGTGCTGTCGCCCGCGGGCAAGCGCCCGGTGCTGTTTGTGATGTGCGAGAACACCCTCGCTGCCGACGAGGCCGGCGACTACCTGCGCCAGCTGCCCGACTTCGCTGGCGACCGGCTGCTTGTTATTCACACCAACCGCGCGGGTGAGATCACCAAGGAGGACCTCGATCTCGCCCGCCGCGCCGCGCGGGAGGTCGACGAGCCCGACAGCCCCATCCGCTGCATCGTGAGCGTCCTCATGCTCCGCGAGGGCTGGGACGTACGCAACGTCTGCGTGATCGTCACGCTTCGCCCGCTCAGTGCGGCAAACCGCATCCTCCCGGAGCAGGCGCTCGGCCGCGGCCTACGGCGCATGACCCCACCCGGCTCGGGGTTCGACGAACGCGTGGTCGTGATCGAGCACGAGGCCTTCCGCAACCTCTGGAGCACCGAGCTCGACGGCGGCCTGGTCGTCGAGAAGGAGGACGTCGACAAGATCGAGCCGGGCGCAGTGACGATCTTCCCCGACGAGACCAAGCGCCGCTTCGACATCGTCATCCCCCAGCTCACCCGTGCCCTGGCGCGCTCCGACAGCGCGCTCAACCAGCTGCACCCCGGCGACGTGCCTGACCCGAAGAACCAGCTGGCGGTGCCCGATGTGCAGCCGGACGAGTACGTCCGGTACCGCGGCGTGCACCTGATCGACAAGGGGGTCATCGAGGAGTACGAGTTCTACGTCCCCTACGCCGAGGACCCGGCGGGGGTGATCACCTACTACACCCGCAGCGTCGCAAAGGCCGGTGGCGTCGACCGGCTCTCCGGCGCGTTCGCGACGCTCGCGCCGATGGTGCGTGACTACCTCAAGCAGCGCGTGTTCGAGCGGCCGGTGGAGCTCGAGGACAAGGTCATCCTGCGGCGCCTGGCCGAGAACGACGCCCAAGCGCTCGTCGTCGGCGCCTTCCGCGACGCGATCCGCGCGCTTTCGATCACCGAACGTGAGCCGACGATCGAGGAGAACGCGCTACGCGTCTCGGACACACCGCCTTTCCCGTGGTCGCGCCAGACGGTCGCCGGCGAGCGCACGGTGTTCAACCTGACGCCCGTCGATAACTCGCTCGAGGCCAGGTTCGCGCAGTTCCTCGATCGCGCGAGCGACGTCACCGCGTGGGCCAAGCTCACGATGAACAGCCGCTTCGCGCTGGAGTACATCTCCAGCGCGGGTGCGTTGCGTTACTACTACCCCGACTTCGTCCTGCGGCTCGACGACGACACCTGCCTGATCGTCGAGACCAAGGGTCAGGAGGACCTCGACGTCGCGCTCAAGGATCGGCGCGCACGCCGCTGGTGCCAGGATGCCACCCGCCTCGCCGGTCGCGAGTGGGCCTACGAGAAGGTGCCCCAGAAGCTCTTCGACACTTTCGACGGCGACACCGTCGAAGGGTTGCGCCGGTTCTTGGATGCCAGCCGAACGGGTAGCCAGTAGGGCGAGGGCACGCGAGACTCAGGCCGTCTGGCCCTATCGTCAAGATGAACGGTCGTGGCACGCTCGATGACTTCAGACCAGGGCACCCAGATCGACCTCGCCGATTGGGCCCGCGAGCTCGACGAGGAGCGAACCCGGGTGGAGGAGGCAAACGAGCGTCGCGTCGCACGGCGGGGCTATCTCGTCTTCGCCACCGATCCCGACCGCGGTCCCGATGAGCCCGGCTACCGCGAGGTGTTCGCGACCGAGGCCAAGACGCCAGCCGAAGCGACCGCCAAGATCCGCCCGCTCGCTGCCGGCCGGCGGCTGCGGACGTACCTGGCCACCGGCACCTATCGCGACGAGCTCGCCGAAGCTCATTGGGTCGCGTAGCGTCATCGGGCTCGGCGCGATGGCAGGACGCGCTTGAGCAGAGCGGGCGAGATCCAGTCGGAGTCGTGAGCGCTGCCGTACGTGGCGGCGGTGTAGAACCGGAGGCGCCCCCTCGTCGCCCGCCGGGACCGCCTTGGCGCATGCCGCGAGGTCGCCGTTACGGGCCACGTCGGTGAGCGTCAGTCCCCATGGCAGCGCAGCCCTTCGAGCGTGCGCCAGTAGAACCGTCCCGGCACACGCGAGCCGGTGATGAGCAGCGACACGCCCGGGTTACCAAACACGCCAGGTCCGAAGACCTCTCGGCACGAGTGAACCGGGTCGTAGACCTCGCAGCGCCAGCGGTGGTACAGCCGGGTGCCGGGCTTCGGGTGCGTGCCGCGCTTCGGGGAACAGAACCCGCGCGTCCGCGCGAAGTCGTGCTCGTAGTGCTCCCCACCGATGACGACGTCCCACGGGCTCTCGGCGTAGGCCGTCTGCCGT
Source organism: bacterium (assembly GCA_046725105.1). Lineage (GTDB taxonomy): Bacteria > Actinomycetota > Acidimicrobiia > Acidimicrobiales > Ilumatobacteraceae > DASXAI01. The sequence continues at coordinate 7,186 of JBKOXV010000007.1, forward strand.
GCGTCGCTGACGGCTTCAGCCCGGCTGATGTAGTAGCTGCTGGCACTGGCGGTGGCCGGTGCAGCGACCATGAACGCTGCCACGAGGGCAGCGGCACTCCTTCGTTGCATGACGCCCCTCCTTCGGGTGGTCGTCCGGGCGATTCCAGCTTGACTGGAAATTCACACCCCACGCCGAGAGGCCGCTCGTGCAGCCCCTCGGTGTCCAGCCATCCGGGCAAGTCAGTTGGCGGCGCCCGGGCGCTCCTTGGCGACGGCAGCGCGCACGCGCTTGACGACCGCCGGCGAGATCCAGTCGTTGCCGCTGGCTGAGCCGGAGCGGGCTTGCGTGTAGAACCTGAGCTTGCCCTCGTCGACCTCCCTCACGAGCCGGCGGAAGCGCTTGACCAGCATCGGTTTGGTGATCTTCTCGGGCTCGACCTTGGGGTCGGTGACGAGCTCGCCGATCATCTCGGCCTCGAACTCGGCGAGCGGGCGGGTGGTGACGTTCTTCACCTTCGGCTTCGACAGCGCCTCGTCCGTCTTGATGGCGGTCGGCTTGGACTTGGTGGCGGTGGCCATTACGGCTCCTTCGGTTCGGCGGTACCCCCGACGGGTATCGTGATAGGACATGGTGACGACCACCGCACCTCTTTCAAGAGTGGCTTTCCTGTTGGCATGATCCAACTCCGAGCAGCCACGTCATGCCGCATGTCTAACGACGATCGGCCCGAAGAGCGCGTCGAGCGGATGCGATTCGAGCGGCAAGCCGTTCAGCTATCCCGAGCTGCGCGCGCGGGTCGAGGCGCTGCTGCGGCGGTCGGAGCTGCGGCGGCGGCCGGGGCGCACGCGGGTGGGCGATCTCGAGATCGACGCCGCGTCGCGGGTGGTGCGGCTGCGAGGCGCGCCGGTCGCGCTGTCGCAGAAGGAGTTCGCGCTCGTGCGCACGCT